>NZ_JBFTQI010000079.1:0-11934 GCF_056398925.1 Pedobacter sp. 01T416_2 | reverse complement strand
ATATTACCATGCGCAAGAAAGCAGATATTCTGAAACACTTTCCTAATATATATGCCAAATGTTTATCAATAGGGATAGATATGACGAAAGATTATATACCTGTTACACCTGCATCTCATTATATGTGTGGTGGCATTTTAGTTGATGAATATGGTCGCTCTTCAATTAAAAATTTATATGCCTGTGGCGAATGCTCTTCAACAGGTTTGCATGGGGCTAACCGTTTGGCTTCCAATTCGTTATTAGAGGCTACGGTTTTTGCACACCGTATTTACCAGGATGCTATCGAGAACTTTCAAAATAACATTATTCCCGATCATATCCCAGAGTGGGACTCTAAAGGTGTTACCCAAAGTAATGAGGATGTATTGGTAACACATAACCTTAGGGAGCTACAAAAGGTTATGGGCGATTATGTGGGTATTGTCCGTTCTGATTTCCGTTTGGAAAGAGCACATCGCCGCTTGTTTTTAATTTATCAGGAAACAGAAGAATTTTATAAAAAAAATAAAGTTTCAGTTAAACTTTGCGAATTGCGTAATGTAATTCAAACTGCTTATCTGGTGATCAAATCTGCCATGCAACGGAAAGAGAGCAGGGGATTACATTATACTACTGATTATCCTGAACATGCAAAAGAATTAGTAGATACCGTTTTTTAATGTGGAATCGTCATGCTGAATTTAGTTCAGCATGTACGTATCATATATACAATACATAATAAGACCCTGAAATAAATTCAGGGTGACGTAAAATAGAGTTATGCCTTTAATACTACCCGTAAAAGATAAATACCCTGAAATTGGAAAAGACAATTTTATTGCAGAGAATGCCACAATAGTGGGTGATGTAATAATAGGTGACAAATGCTCGGTATGGTTTAATGCTGTAATTAGAGGCGATGTAAATGCCATTACGATTGGAAATGAATCAAACATACAAGATGGTGCGGTAATTCATGCAACCTACTTAAAAGCTTCTACACACATCGGTAACCGGGTATCTGTAGGGCACAATGCCATAGTGCATGGCTGTACTGTTCAGGATAATGTTTTAATCGGCATGGGTGCCATTGTAATGGATCATGCTGTTATAGAAGAGTATTGTATTATTGCAGCGGGATCTGTAGTATTGGAAAATACGATATGTGAAACGGGTTATTTATATGCTGGCACGCCTGCAAAAAAAATAAAGCCCATTACTGATGAGCAAAGGGCTTTATTGAATAAATTGCCTGATAATTATATCATGTATTCGGGTTGGTTTACCACTTAGTATCCGTCATGCTGAACTTGTTTCAGCATCTTTGTTGCCATTAAGACCCTGAAATAAATTACCTTCGGTGAGCTCGCTTAAGGCTCGGTTTACTGTGTAGCTTTCCGCTGCGCTACAAGTCAGGGTGACAGCTATTTTAATTATTTTTAGGTGGTGCAGGTATCACCAATGKGTCTTCACGTTCCCAGTTAGGTTTTAAATCCATTAAAGCCTTTACATACCAAACTTTTTCGGGTTGATATCCTTCTTTAACATTTCCTGTATCCCAGATTCCGTTTTTATTTTCATCGTAAATTACCCTGAGCATATACTTGCCTGCCGGATATTTAGAAAAAGTAACTTTTGAGTTTTTGCTTACCGGAAAAGATTTTATGATGTCCTTTTTTTCGTTTAGAAACTGCACAACATATCTTTTAGCGGTATCTGGAACAGTAACATTTAATACGAGCGTAGTATAAGCATCCTGGCTTTCGAGCGAAAATCTCTTGGTTACATCTTTGTTTTTAGCATTGAATATAGCTGTAAAAGCACCTGCAGCTAGCTTCAAATCATAAGTCCTTTTATTTTTCCAAGGGTATTTTATATAGTATTTAAGGAAATCTACACTGTCTTTTACTACTTCAAAAGTTGTCCGTTTTACTGAGTCTTCTAAAAGGGTGATTTTTGATGGATCTGCAGCAGTCATTGGAAAAGGAAAGGTTAGCGTTAACTGTTGGAAAGGGTTTAACTTACCGCCCAATAAGTTATCAGAAACAGTAACCTCGCGTGTATACGTGTCTTTTTTACCCCGGGTAAAGTTTAAGGTCTGTAAAACTTTACCTTGATCTTGTATGGCAACCTTAACCGAATCGAAGCTTAAGTCTTTTAGCCATATTTTGGCGGTATCATTATTTTTAGAGAAATGGACAAACTTACCCACGTCAACAGCTGGTGGGTCTGTAATGGTTATTTTAGGGCTTTTAAGCTGCTGGTTAAAGATGATTGATATACTGCCGTCGTTATTTAGTTTTCGGTCTAATACTCGGAATTCTGGTGCCAATTCCTTAAATATCTGCAGATCTATGTTCTCTATATTTTTATCTATTACAATAGGGTCTTTTACAAATCCAACTTCATCCGAAATCTGCTGGTATATTTTATCGCCTCCTCCGCTACTTTCCTTAACCGCATACACTTTATAAGTACCTTTTCTAAGGTTATTCAATTTGTAGGTTCCTGCACTATCAGTAGTGGTATATATTGATGGGCGTTTTTTTCCAAAAATGGTGTCTCTTTCTAAAGGTAGAATAAATACGGTAACTTCCTTCTCAGGTTCGTCGGTTAGCGAATTGATTACCTTGCCGCTTAATGATAACGAATCTATTTCCGGGCCGGTAGAAAAAACATAGGATAAATTTTTAACTACATTTCCTTCGTTAACATCGGCTACAGATTTTCCAAAGTTTAAAGTGTAGGTTGTATTTTTTTCTAAAGAATCCTTAAGGTTAATTTCTAATCTTTTTTGCCTCTTTTTTAACTCAGGAGTTTTTTCCTGATCGGGTGAAATTGAAAATTCTTTAAACTCATCTTTAAGATTAAAATATTCATCAAACTCGATTACAATTTTTTTAGCATTAAAATTCCTCGTTTGATTTTTTGGAGTCATGCTTAAAACTTTTGGCGGCTTCGTATCTTTTGGCCCACCTTGTGGTGTTTGGATACTTGCACAACCAAAAAATAGGAGCAAGGTTATAACAACCGCTAAATTTTTAAGGTTAAAATACTGAGCTTTTAAATTTGGCATATTTTAAACGTTCTGACGAATTTTTATACTTTTTGGAACTGTAACATTAAAAAATATTTTTTTTAGCTTATATCGCTTTATTTTAAGTCTACTCTGAAATAGGTAAAGTATTGATTATCAATTACTTATTAATGTAAACCATTAAAACTGATATGTCTGAAGGAGAAACGCCTGAAATTCGTGATGCCTGACCTAAAGTACGTGGTTTGATCTTAAATAATTTTTCTCTGGCCTCTTTTGAAATGGAAACAATTTTATTGTAATCGAAATCAGGCTTAATTTCTTTGTCTTCCATCTTCAGCATTTTGGCTACAATTTCATTTTCCTTTTCAAAATAACTTTCATATTTAATTTTGATTTCGGCTTGCTCAATAGTTTCATTGTCTAAATCTTTGGTTGCTTCTGCAAGCGCTTTACTAACTTTAATCAGATCAGGTAAACCAACATGAGGCCTGCCAACCAAACTGTGTATTTTTACATTTTGATTTAAAACGCTCGATCCTAAACTTTCGAGCATTGGATTCGCATCGCTCATTTCGATACCTTGGTTTCTGGTGAACTTAACCAAAGCATCGGCATTTGCAATTTTCTGATTTACCTTTTCTAAACGTTCATCAGAAATTAAGCCCAGCTCATGGCCGATAGGAGATAAGCGGATATCAGCATTGTCTTGTCTTAATAACAAACGATGTTCGGCTCTCGATGTAAACATACGATAAGGTTCTTCCGTTCCTTTTGTTACCAGGTCGTCAATTAAAACTCCAATATAACTGTCAGATCTTTTCATGATCAGTTCATGTTTATCTGTGATTTTTTGATGTGCATTTATTCCAGCCATGAAACCCTGACAAGCTGCTTCTTCATATCCTGTAGTTCCATTGATCTGTCCGGCTAAAAATAAATTGCTGATCAACTTAGTTTCTAGTGTTAAAGACAATTGGGTAGGTGGGAAGAAATCGTATTCGATAGCATAACCTGGTCTGAACATTTTTGCTTGTTCGAAACCTGGTATTAACCTTAGTGCTTTAAATTGTACATCTTCTGGAAGTGATGTTGAAAATCCGTTTACATAAATTTCACAAGTATTCCATCCTTCAGGTTCAACGAAAATCTGATGTCTGTCGCGTTCAGCAAAGCGGTTAATTTTATCTTCAATGGATGGGCAGTATCTTGGGCCTAAACCTTTAATTCTTCCAGTAAACATTGGTGATTTTTCGAAACCTTCTTTTAGCGTTTCATGAACATCCCCATTGGTATAAGTGATCCAGCAACAACGTTGGTCTGTCGAAACTTCGGTATCAGTGTATGAGAATTTACCTGGGTTTTCGTCTCCCCATTGTTCTTCCATTTTGGTATAATCCAAACTTCTTCCGTCTACGCGTGGGGGAGTACCGSTTTTCATTCGGCCTGCTTCCATACCTAGTTCTACCAGTTGTTCTGTAATTCCTGTTGATGCTCTTTCGGCAGTTCTACCTCCTCCAAATTTCTTTTCTCCAATATGCATTATGCCGTTTAAGAAAGTTCCATTGGTAAGTACTACTGCTGTACTTTCTATCTCGATACCTAAAGATGTTTTAACACCATATACCGTATTATCTTTTACCAATAGGCCAACAACACTGTCCTGCCATATATCAAGGTTGCGTGTTCTTTCTAAAGCTAAACGCCATTCTTCTGCGAAACGCATTCTATCAATCTGTGCTCTTGGACTCCACATGGCAGGGCCCTTTGACTTATTAAGCATTCTAAATTGAATAGTCGATTTATCAGAAATAATACCTGAATAACCACCCATGGCATCCACCTCGCGAACGATCTGTCCTTTAGCTACGCCACCCATGGCAGGGTTACAACTCATTTGGGCAATCGTGCCCATGTTCATTGTTATTAATAAAACAGATGATCCTAAATTGGCAGCGGCAGCAGCAGCTTCACAGCCTGCGTGACCAGCACCAACAACAATCAAATCGTATTTTGAAAACATTTTATTTTGTATTTCTTTAATGTTCCACGTGGAACAATTGGTTTTTATCCTAATATTACGTCGTGCTAAAAATAATTCAGTACGGCGATTGTGTGATGTTCCACGTGAAACATAACGTGGAAAACATCTTTCAATTATACTTTGGTTATTCTGAAAGTTCGAGCCAACGCATGGTTAACTCGTCAAGCTTTGCCTGAAGCAATTCTATCTCGCTGGAAACTTCCTGAATTTTTACATAGTCGGTCGCATCAATTTTAACTAAGCTTTCGTTAAGCGAAGCTATTTTGTTTTCTGTTTCTGCTATGCCTTTTTCACTATCCTCTAATTCTTTTTGCTCCTTGAAACTTAATTTTTTTACCGCTTTAACAGGTGTTTGTTCTACAGCGGGGGTAGGGGTTTTCTTGGTTTCTGTTTTTACTTTTGGTTGTTCTAAACTTAAACGGTATTCAGAATAATTGCCATTATAAATTTTAACTACACCTTCACCTTCCATGATAAATAGTTGATCACTCATTTTATCAAGCAGGTATCTATCGTGAGAAACCAGCATTAATATGCCAGGAAAGTTTTCTAAAAATTCTTCAAGAACGTTCAGCGTGTCGATATCAAGATCGTTTGTTGGCTCATCCAAAATTAAAAAGTTCGGATTTTGCATTAGCACTTTCATCAAGTTTAAACGTTTCTTTTCACCACCACTTAATTTCTCAACCATACCATGTTGTTTCTTCGGGGGGAAGAGAAATAGGGTTAATAGGGCAGAGGCCGTAATCACTGAACCGTCAGCCATCTTGATATATTCAGCATCAGATTTTACAATATCAATTACCCTTTCTTTTGGATCGAAAGTTAAACCACCTTGTTTGTAATAACCAAAAACGGTTGTCTCTCCAGTATCAACTTTACCAGCATCTGGCTTTAATTGACTTGTAATGATATTTAGCAAAGTAGATTTACCCGTACCATTTTTTCCTGCTAAGCCAATTCTGTCTCCTTTTTTAAAGGTGTAACTAAAATCGTTGATGATCGGACGGTCATCAAATGCTTTTTTAATGTGTTCTATCTCAATAATCTTCCCGCCTTGACGAGACATCTTCATTTGGAGGTTAATACTCTGATTATCAGCCTTTTTCTTTGATTTTTCCTCTAAATCGTAAAAAGCATTGATTCTGGCGTTAGATTTGGTTCCGCGTGCCTGTGGCATGMGTCTCATCCACTCCAATTCTTTCTTTAATAGCTGTTGGTTCTTATGTAAAACCGTTGCATCTAAAGCTTCTCTTTCCGATTTCTTCTCTAAATAATAAGCGTAGTTTCCATTATAGTTGAAAATCTTACCTCTATCTAATTCTACTATTGTATTACAAACATTATCCAAAAAGTATCTATCGTGGGTGACGAGTAAAATTGTTTTTTGTCCAGTGGTTAATAATTTCTCCAACCATTCAATGGTATCAATATCCAAATGATTGGTGGGTTCATCAAGCACCAAAATTTCTGGATCTTCAATTAAAAGTTTGGCAAGAGCCAAACGTTTCTTTTGTCCGCCAGACAGGGTAGATATTTTCTGCTGAAGATGAGTAATGCCCATTCTGTTTAAGATGGTTTTAATCTCATGTTCATATTCCCAGGCATTGTGTTCGCTTAATTCTTCATATAAACGATTAAGTGTTTTTTCGTCTGGATTAGGATCTTCAATTAATTCTTCATATTCCTTAATTAACTGTTGTTGTTTATTCTCAAGAGAGAATATGTGGTCGCTAATAGAAAAACCTTCAGTAAATTGTGGTTCCTGATCGAGAAAACCGATTTTAACAGCTTTATTTTTTACAATTTTACCTTCTAGCGGAGGGAACCTTTCTGCCAATAATTTCAAAAGTGTACTCTTACCCGCACCATTAATTCCAACCAACGCCACGCGCTGACCAGAGTTAATACCTAAGGTTAAATTTTTAAACAGCCATTCGTCATGATAACCATGACCTAAGCCTTCTGCCGCAATTAGTGTGCTCAATTTTTTTGTATTTCGGATTTATAAAGGAAAATTAGTGCAAAAGTAAGTATAAAATATTTGGAACGGCATAATCAAATTGTAAAGGGCTTCTGTATCAGCTAAAAATGGCAGAATATTGATGCATTGGATTATCTGTTCAGTAATTCATTTGTCATTAGTTGCATTATTTCAGTAAAAAGAAAACAGCGGTCGGACTCGCYCCACCGCTGCTTCAATCATTAACTAAAACTAAACTTTATCTTGATATAATGCACAGGGTATAAATTCTAGCGCATTATTTAATTGTCGTTTTTTGAATATAAGACTGCAGTTGGTTGAAAATGTTGCAGGAAATTTAGGTGTATTATACCAGTATAGTCTAATTGTCGACGAACGCCCATAACTATTAGACGAACGGCATTAAAAATAATTAGGAAGGGGTATTATTTACTTGGACTTAGCAACTGAGGAGATTCTATTGTCATTCTGAATGCAATGAAGAATCTGCAAACGATGGAATGCAAACTCAAACGAGAAGGTAGAGAATGAAAGTGCTGTGATAATCATTAAAAGGTTCTTCGCTGCGCTCAGAATGACATCCTGGGGAGGAAGAGGGTAGACTAAACTAATCCAACTTCCGCTCTATAACCCAGGTACTCATCTTCTTTCTGAGTCATAAGGGTTTTAGCCACTTTTCCTTTGTCTTTGTAACCTAATAAATGTAGGGTACCGTGAATCATAATGCGGCAAACCTCATCAAATTCCAGCGTTTTGAAGGTTTTAGCATTTTCTTTAACACGCTCGATGCTTATAAAAATATCGCTTACAATCTGTTTTTCTTCTTCAGAATTATCGAAAGTAATGATATCGGTGTAGGTATCGTGGTTTAAATATTGTTGGTTGATGCCCAACAGGTATTCGTCGCTACAGAAAATGAAATTAAGTTCCTGCAATTTGAAACCTTCTTTTTCAATCGTAGCTTTAATCCACTTCTTTACCTTAAGTTTCTGAGGAAGATTATAGCTAACTGATTCTGTGAAAAATGATATTGCAGGCATATTGTGGTGTTTATGGCTGCAAATTTAACTAAAAATTTAAAGTGATGAATAGGGGCTGTATCATAAATATAGAATTGTCATCCTGAAGGATAATTTATTTTATAAAAATCACTATGAGTGACGTATAATTGATTTCTTTTGCCATAAACCACGGTCTTGCCTCGGCTCGCCGCCGCCGAAGGGCTCTTTCTTTTTGGCATCAAAAAGAAACAAAAAATGCCGGCTGAAAATTTTTCTTTTGAAGCGAGTTGTGAGGCTAGAACAGTGCAGCCCGAAAAATTTGTTAGGCCGGATTTAAGTAGAACGGGGATACCGTGCTATGGCCTAGCTAGATGGAAATGCGAAAGTAGTTAAAATACTGATTAATAATAATTTGTAAAATTATGTCAATGGTCGCCTGTCGAAAGACCTGTAAGATGCCTTATAAAGCGTTTAGACAAGCTCAACGTGACAAATTCGATAAGAATCTAGTTCGACCACGATGAACTGTATGGGTATCATCGTTCCATATTCAACGATTTCAAATATTCAGCGATCTTGTTTTTATAGTAATAATTTAAGCTTGGAGGTAGTTTTTGCAACATATCATTACCACTTTGTTGCTGTTTTTTAAACTGATCGACCATTTTTTGATAAGATGGAGGGAACTCCTTAGCTGCTTTACTTTCCCGTTTAGCGTCTTCTTCCTGATCGCGTTCTGCTTTTTCTGCCTCTAATAGCTTGGTTAAGAGGTCTTTTTGCCTGTTTAAGGTTTCTTGTTGCAAACGTTTATTAACCAGATCGCTCTCGGTCTTTTTCATTTCTTTAATGGCTTCATTTAGGTTGCCCATTTTACCTGTGCCGTCTTTGTTCTCTTCACGATTGATCTTTTCGAGCGCCTGGCGGATCATTTGTTGCTGCTGAGCCATCTTACCAAACTCCTGGCTCATTTGTCCTTTGCCAACTTTTCCTTGATTATCTCCAGATTTTTGCATTTGCTCGCGGGCTTTTTGCATGCTTTTGTTCAGCTGTTCCTGCATCTGCGAAAGCTGCTTCATCCCTTGCTTTTGTTTCTTTCCACTGCCGCCCTTACCGTTTTTCTGCATATTTTGCAGCTGACTTAGCGCTTCACTCAACATCAAGGTTAGATTATTGATAGAAGTCATGGTAAACTGCTGAAAACGGTTAGCCTCAGGCGTTCTTCTATCACCCAAACTTTCCAAACTTTTATCCAGGTTGAAATTGATTTTGTTCATCTCCTCGTTAACTGTCGATTCTATCTGTGGAACGCGTTTGCTTAAACTATATAAGCTATCGGCGATCGTTTTAAGGTTATCTTTAATGCTACGCTGTTTCTGAACGTTGCTGGTATAAGAAGGATCGGCCGCGGTCATTTTCTTTAAAGCAAGCATTACTTTTTCCTGATCAAAAGAAGTGGTCAATAAGTTTTCCAAGAGGCGTCGCAACTCTTTGGCATTCAGGTTGTTTTCCATTTCTTCACCCTGCTGCTGCATATCGCTCATTTTTTTAGATAACTTTTCCATCTGCTCGCCAGCTTTTTGCTGTTTCTGGCTTGCATTTTTCGAATCCTTTTTATCTAAAGCATCTTTACTGTCCTGTTGTTCTTTTTGTATATCCTGCACATCTTTTTCAGGATTTTCGAAAGGATTAGGCCTTTCAAGCGACTGATTTTTTTCTTCCAGCTTTTTTAAATCATCTTTCAGGTCTTTCATCTCCTTGTTAAGTGCATCTTGTTTTTGCTTTAACGATTCATTGTCCTGTTTTTTATCTTTGGTTTGCTCAGCAAGTTCCTTTTGTTCTTTAGCCAGTTCGTTTAAACGATCGATATCGGTTTGAAGGTTTTGTTCAAATTCTAATTGTTTGTAGAGTTCTAGAATCCTGTCGAGTTCATTTTTAAGGGTTTTATTGTCCAGTTGCATTTTCGAGAGCTCATTCTGCGTTTGGTCCTTATTTTTCTCATTCATCAGGTTTTGCAGCTTTTGCAAAAGTTCTTTTGTTTTCTCATCCAGTACATTATCAAACAGGTCTTTAATCTGTTTCTGTTTTTCTAGGAGCTCTTCAGTTTGCTTTTGATCCTCCTGTTGCTGGATATTTTTATCGTTCTGCTCTTTTATTTCTTTTACAGCCTCATCAAGCTGTTTTTGTTTGTCTAAAAGGGCTTCAATCTGTTTTTTATCTTCGAAAGAAATCTGTTTTTTATCGATGAGGCTTTCGGCCACCTTTTTACTTTCTTTTTCGATGGTATTGGCCAGGCGTATGGCCGATTGCATTTTCTGTTTTAAAGCCTGGTTGCTTGCATTTACCTGTTCGGCAGTTTCTTTTTTAGTAGGCTGTTTAAAGGTTTTGATTTCCGATCGGGTAACTTTTGCGCCATTTACACCGTCGTTATCGGCTACTTCAAAATAATATTCAATTTCCTGACCAGGTTTGGCCGATGCTGTTTTTAAATCCCAGAAATAGAAAAAGGTATTTTCTGTCGCATTGCTTTTAATGGCAATATTTTTGGTAATTGTACCCACAATGCGGTTATTTTCTTTGATATTGTATTTAAAACTTAAGCGGCTAAAACCATAATCATCAGTAACCTGACCGCTGAAGTACAAGGCTTTGTTGCTTACTGAATCTGATTTTTCTTCAACAGAAATACTAGGAGATTGATCTTTAACAACCGTGATTTGATGCGACAAAGAATCTCTGAGCGTAACATATTGGTTTTTAGGYGTGATGCTATATTTTGAATTATTCCTAATGGTTGCATTAAAGGCTGATTCATTATCTTCAACTTTTAAAACATTTTCAGTTCCATTTAAAATAAAAAGCAGTGAACTACTCTGGCCAGTTTTAAAGTTCCAGGTAACTTTTGTGCCTTCGGGTAGGAGCATATCGCCAACATTGGCAATTAATTCTTGTTTTTTGCCCAGATAAGCAGGGTAATTTAAAGTCGCGGTTGCATTTAATAGTTCAGGACGCGGTTTAACCGAAACCGTAAACACCGACGAACTAAAGCCACCACCTTTAAAAACCAATTTTTTATCGCTCTGTATATTTTTGATGCTATACTTAAACTTACTAATGTTCTCCTTTTCGAGTTTATAGGTATTTTTTCCGTCTTCAACGTAAATTTCGGCAGGAAGTTCATCACCGGACAGTTTTACGTTTAGGGTTACATCATCACCCTGGGTAACTGTTAAACTTTTATTTAAAACCGTGAAACTGAAAGGCGCTTTAGGTGCAATGTATTCATCGTACTTAAAAAAACTAATTGTGCCCTCGCGTAGAATTGCAGGCGCGATAATAGCAATAAGCAGAATAATAGAAAGGGGAACAAAAAGATATTTTAAATATTTCCGGTTATCGTTAATGCTAACAGCGCTGTAAAATGGAACAGGTTTAAGCTCAAGGATCTTTTGATCGATACTCGCGAGAATGAGGTGGTTGTTTTCTGGATGATTTTCAGATAAATGATGAAGTTGTAAGGTGTTGAGCAATTTGTCCTTAATATCGGAAAAGTGATTTCCGATGATAACCGATGCTTCGTCGAAAGTAAGGTGTTTGCCCAATTTGAGCATTGAAAGTAATGGTTTGATAATTAGAAAGCCAATAAGTAAGGCCCCAACGAGTAAATAAGCAAAAAATACAAAGGTTTTAAAACCAGCGGTTGGATTGAGGTAATAAAGACTCAAAAAAACAAGGAGATATAGGCCTAAAAGTATGGCAGCGGCATAAATACTCCCGCGCAAAATTTTATTCAGGTAAAATTTGCGGATAAACTCATCTATCTTCCGTAATAAATCGCTGTAGTTATTGCTCACCATATCACCGTAAATGTAAAAATAGTTCTAATCAA
>NZ_JBFTQI010000078.1:0-11957 GCF_056398925.1 Pedobacter sp. 01T416_2 | reverse complement strand
GTATAGGCAAGTGCTTAAAGATCTGGAGAAGTACAAAATATGGAAAGATGCGCAGATCAAATTTATTGGCGATATAGATGGCTCAACCGCAACATAATTTTCTCGATTGGATAAGCGAGCATCTTTTTACTTGTCCGTTTAGAGCCCATTTTGGATTCGATTGCCCAGGCTGTGGCTTTCAGCGTTCGGTTTTGGCTTTATTTAGGGGCGATTTAATCGCATCATTTAAGTTTTATCCCGCAACAATTCCACTCATTTTTGTCGTAGTATTTACCATTGTTCACCTTAAGGTCGATTTTAAGTTTGGGGCACAGTTGATAAAAATCGTTTTTGCAAGTGTTGCAGTAATTATTTTAATGAATTACATTTACAAAATATACACTCACCAATTGATCTAAATATAGCTATGTCAGAAGAACAGGAAACCCCTCAAGAAAATAAACCGATTGATCTTTCAAAAGATAAAAACCCAGAACCTGCACCATTTGAACCGTTAGGTAATGGTCCGGTAACCCCACCTCCATTTCAGCAACCACCACCATTTGGACAGTTTGGAGGAGGTTTTGGTCAACAAAGTTTACCAAACTCAACAATTGTACTTGTATTAGGAATTCTTTCCATTGCATTTTGCTGTTGTTATGGTATTTTGGGACTGATTCCGGCAATCATTGCATTGGTTTTAAGTAAAAAAGACAAGGCTTTGTACGCAGTTAACCCTGCTATTTACAGTTTAAGTTCATTTAAAAATTTAAATGCGGGAAGAATTTGCGCAATTATAGGTTTGGTTCTTAATATTTTATCATTGCTTTATTATGTTGCCATTATTGTGATATTTGGCATGGGGATGTTAAGTGATCCACATAAAATGCAAGAAATCTTAAAAGGTTTAGAATAAGGGCCATTTTAATTTTACCTTAAAAATATAAATCGAATGGTGCATACCATTCGATTTTCTTATTTTTGTAGCATTGAAATTGTAAATAAAAAACTAAGATAATGTATCCAGAATATTTAGTAGAGCCAATGCGTAAGGAATTAACTAACGTAGGTTTTCAAGAATTAAAAAACGCAGAAGACGTAGATCAAGCGATTAAAGGCGAAGGAACTGTGTTGGTAGTTGTAAATTCGGTTTGCGGTTGCGCAGCAGCAAATGCACGTCCGGCCGCAAGAGCAGCAGCAGCACACGAAAAACACCCTGATAAATTGGTTACTGTTTTTGCAGGAATGGAAAAAGAAGCGGTAGATCAGGCTAGAAATTACATGATGCCCTTCCCTCCATCTTCTCCGGCAATGGCGTTATTTAAAGATGGTAAATTGGTTCACATGATCGAACGTCACCAGATTGAAGGCCGTCCGGCACAAATGATCGCTGATAACCTGATCGGTGCTTTTGAACAATACTGCTAACGGTTGATTGCACAGATTGAGGGATTACACCGATAAAGGGTGATTTAAATAATAATGAAATGGTGGGTGGAAACATTCACCATTTTGCGTTTATGGGGCTTGTGAAGATGATTGGGTTTTACTTAGTTATCTTCTACTTAATCGTCATGCTGAATTTATTTCAGCATCTTTCTGCCATTAGACCCTGAAATAAATTCAGGGTGACGACACGAATAAATCCTCACCTGTGATTACTAAAAATCCTTATTCAGCAATTTCTCCAACTCCCCAAACGAAACATTCATTCTTACCCTGCCTTGTTTGGCATACGATATTTCTCCGGTTTCTTCTGATATAATTACTGCAACAGCATCAGTCGTTTCAGAAACGCCAATACCCGCACGGTGCCTTAACCCAAACTGAGAGGGCAACTGGTCGTTATCCGTCAAAGGCAAAATACAGCTCGCACTTTTAATTTTGTTCTCCGAAATAACCACGGCACCATCATGCAGCGGACTGTTTTTCTGAAAGATACTTTCCAGCAAACGTTTCGATATTTTGGCGTCAACAAGTTCACAGCTATTGGCGAAAAATTGCTCATCGTAAAATTTAACGAATACCATTAATGCGCCTGTACGCGTTTTTTTCATGCTTTTACAGGCATCAATAATTGGTTTTATGCGGGTTAAATTATTCCTTTCAATTTCTTTTCTGCCAAATAAATATCCCCACCAGGCCTTATTCTTTTGTAAAAAAGCATTTTTTCCGATCAGCAACAAAAAGCGCCTGATCTCTGGGTGAAAAATTACAATCAATGCAATAATCCCCACGCTCATAAATTTCTCTATGATGGCCGTGAGTAATTTCATATGCAAAGCATCAACAATATGATAGAATATTGCGATGATGAGCATCCCAACGAGTAGGTTAACAGCTAAGGTATTGCGGATTAGTGTATATACGTAATAGATTAAAAGTGCTACGAGCACGATGTCTACCACGTCGGTAATGGTGAATTTTACGAAATCAAAATCTAATCCTTTCATTAGTGGCAAGATAGCAAAACGGTTTTCAGTTTACAAGCAAGATAGGTTAACTGTTTAAATTGGTTAATTGTTTTTTAAGGATCGTCACCCTGAACTTGTTTCAGGGTTTTTACTCCAAAAATAGATGCTGACCACGGAGTAGCTACAAGACAATTGAAAAAAATATTTCTACTTGTAAAACAAGTTCAGCAGGACGAATCTGCCAGAAGTCTGCGCCCTGCCTCAATTTAATATTGGATCAGAAACTATAATCAAATAATCGACCAATCGAAATTAGTCATACAGCATCCCAACTAACTTCACGCATTCTATTGCTTCCCTAACATCATGTACCCTTAAAATGCCCGCTCCTTTTTGTAGCGCAATGGTATTGAGTACCGAAGTTCCGTTCAGGGCCTCTGCTGCCGAAGTGCCAAGGGTTTTATAGATCATTCCTTTACGCGAGAAGCCCACTAAAATGGGGAGTTTGAAAATTTTAAAAGCTTCCATTTGGTTAAGCAGCTCATAATTATGTTCGATTGTTTTTCCAAAGCCAAAACCAGGGTCAATAATTACGTCGTGAACATGAAGTGCCTTAAGCGCCGCAACTTTTTTCGCCAGGTAATCAATTACTTCCAATAACACATTGTCGTAAACAGGGTTTTGCTGCATATTTTGAGGAGTACCCTTCATGTGCATCATCATATAAGGTACCTGTAATTTAGCCACCGTTTCGAACATCTGTTCGTCCATATCTCCAGCGGCAATATCATTAATGATATGCGCACCGGCAGAAATCGTTTCCTCCGCCACTTTCGCCCTAAAGGTATCAATAGAAATAACCGCTTCGGGAAATGCTTTTACTAAACTTTCTACCACGGGCACCAAACGGTCAACCTCTTCACTGGTAGAAATATCTTTAGCGCCAGGCCTTGATGAGTATCCGCCGATATCAATAAATGTAGCGCCTTCATTAATGAACTGGGCTGCTTTGGTTAAAGCCTCGTCTATCGATTTTGTGCGGCTATTGCTGTAAAAAGAATCCGGGGTGATATTTAAAATACCCATCACTTTTGGGCGGCTTAAATCGATAAGCTTACCTTTAATGTTTAAGTTTTGCTTGGGCTCAAAAAAGTTTTTTTCTGCCATAATAAACCCTTTCGGGATTTGGGTTTCGCTTTAAAAATGTATCTTTAGCTTTTGTTTTTTCAGGACAAAAATACACTAAAAACTAAATAATTATTGGCTTTGGCACAAACAAATACCTCTACCGAATTTGATGAAGTGATTGCAGTTTGCAGATCATTATTTTTAAAAAAGACTAAAGATTATGGCACTGCATGGCGGATTTTAAGACCAAGTTCGATAACCGATCAGATTTTTATCAAAGCACAACGCATCCGTACGCTCGAAGAAAAAAAAGTAAGTAAAGTAGGAGAGGGTGTGATATCTGAATACATCGGGATTGTAAACTATTGTATTATCGCCATGATGCAGCTCGAACTGACCGAAAGTGATCCGAACGAGATGCCTTATACCGAAGTTGAAAAAAGATTTGAAGAAAAGGTAACGGAAACGAAAGATTTAATGTTTGCCAAAAACCACGATTATGGTGAGGCTTGGCGCGATATGCGCATTAGCTCGTTAACCGATCTGATTTTGATGAAAATTTTTAGGGTAAAACAGATAGAAGACAACGAAGGGCAAACCCTGGCTTCGGAGGGCGTTAATGCAAATTATCAGGATATGTTGAACTATTCGGTTTTTGCACTGATCAAACTCGGCGTTAAATAAATAGCGTAATAGCCTTTAAAAAAATAGATACATACAGATGCGAAACATACTTTTAAGATTCTCCAGGATTTTTGTCGGTGCTTTATTCATATTTTCAGGATTGATCAAAGCAAACGATCCACTTGGCTTTGGCTATAAACTACAGGAATATTTTGAAGTTTTTCACATGAATTTCCTGAGTGGAATGGCCACTGGTATTGCTATTTTACTTTGTACTTTAGAAATTGTTCTCGGTGTCTTATTGCTATTGGGTTTCTGGAGTAAAAAGGTAGCCTGGGGTTTATTGCTTCTCATCATCTTTTTTACCCTGCTCACATTTATATCTGCAGCGTTCAAAGTAGTTACCAGTTGTGGCTGTTTTGGCGATGCCATTCCGCTTACCCCATGGCAGTCGTTCAGTAAAGATCTGATCCTTTTAGCGCTGATCATTGTTATTTTCTTAAACAAGAACCTGATCCAGCCTTTATTTAAAAAAGAAACCACTCAAAGAAATATCGCTATTGCAGTAACGGTTATATCTTTAGGTTTTGGCTTGTACACTTACAATGTTTTGCCGATTATCGATTTCCTGCCTTATAAAGTTGGTGCACATCTTCCATCATTAATGGTGATTCCTCCAGGAGAAAAACCAGATGAATTTGAGATCATGTATCACTTAAAGAACAAGAAAACCAATGAAGAGAAAGATATGAGCGATAAAGCCYATCTTAAAACAGAGATATGGAAGGATAACAATTGGGAAATTATCGGTGAACCGGCAAAAAGGCTGGTTAAAAAAGGTTTTGAACCTAAAATCAAAGACCTGAACATTACAGATGCTTCGGGTACCGATTATACCAAGGAACTGATCGAAAACCCTTATTATAATTTGATCTTTGTAGCCTACGATCTTCATGCTACCAACGAGGCCGCTATTGGTAAATTGAACGCCTTGGCTTTAAACGCTACGCAGCAGTTTAATATCCGTACGGTATTGCTTACTTCCAATTCGGCTCAGGATGCACAGGTCTTTATCAAAAAGAATAACCTGTTTTCGGAGGTTTTTTATGCCGATGCCGTACCTTTAAAAAGTATGGTTAGGGCAAATCCTGGCGTTTTATTGATGAAGAATGGAGTGGTAATCAATAAATGGCATTTTCACAACGTACCCACTTTCGACCAACTCAGTCGAAAATATTTCGATAAATAAATATGATCGGATACGCGCTAAAAAAACTGATGTATGGACTGCTGGTGATGGGCGGTGTAATATTGGTTGTTTTTGTGCTGTTTAATATTTTACCTGGCGACCCTGCACGGATGACGATGGGGCAAAGGGCCGATGTACAATCGCTCGAAGCAGTTCGTAAAGAATTTGGTTTAGACCGGTCCAAACCTGTTCAGTTTGTTTTATACATTAATGATTTATCGCCAATTAGCATTCTTGATAACGATAGTACCAATCAACAGAAATATCACTACACAAAACTGATGGCCTTTGATAAAAAGGCGCTGGTGATAAAATGGCCTTATCTTCGCAGTTCCTACCAGACCAAACGTGATGTAACAGCTATACTTTCTGAAACCGTACCGAATACCTTCATTCTTGCGCTAACAGCGATGATTTTCGCCACCATAATCGGTGTGTTTTTAGGCGTGCTTTCAGCAGTTTATAAAGATTCATGGATTGATAAATCGGCCAATGCATTTGCCATTCTGGGTATATCAGCGCCTTCTTTTTTTGCGGGGATTATTATTGCCTGGCTTTTCGGTTTTGTACTGAGCAATTATACTGGCCTAAAAATGAGCGGCAGCTTATATTCTTACGATCCCTTTAATGGTGAAGTATTAACCCTAAGAAACCTATGGTTGCCAATGGTTACCCTTGGTTTGAGACCTTTGGCGATTATTGTACAGTTAACCAGAAGTGCAATGCTGGATGTTTTGGCGCAGGATTATATCAGAACTGCAAGAGCCAAAGGCTTAAGTAGAAATGCTATAATTTATAAACATGCTTTAAAAAATGCTTTGAACCCAGTAATTACAGCTATTTCAGGATGGTTTGCCTCATTGCTGGCGGGTTCTTTTTTTGTAGAGTACATTTTCGGGTATAACGGATTAGGCAGAACAACTGTAACCGCTTTAGAAATGTCTGATTTTCCGGTAGTGATGGGTTCTATTCTTTTTATTGCCTTCGTATTTGTAGTCATCAATATTCTGGTTGATATTTTATATGCTTATGTTGACCCAAGAGTTAAATTAAGTTAGGTTATGCGCGAAGAGGAAATTATAAATTATACTGAGCTTGCCGATCAACGCATCATCGAAATATTTAAGCTTGCAACAACCGAAATGCCCGATGCTGAGCGCTTGTTTAGCCATGTACTTAATGCCCAACATATATGGGCGCAACGGATTTCGGGCAAGAAACCACTTTATGGTGTTTGGGATATTCATCATAAGGAAAACTTTGAGCGTATTGCTGCTGAAAATTTTAGATTGATCAGGGCGGTATTGAAAAAGAGTTCTTTAGATAAGAAGATTTTGTACAGCAACACACAAGGTATTGAGTACGAAAACCGATTGGATGAAATTTTATTTCATTTATTTAATCATTCTACTTATCATCGCGGACAGGTTGTAACTTTATTGAAAAAAGAAGGTTTTACGCCACCTGTAACCGATTATATTATGTTAAAACGCGACCATTTATTGTAGGTCGGTTAAATAAAACACACATGAAAATTTTCCTTATCGGATACATGGGCTGCGGCAAAAGTACAAAAGCTAAACAGCTGGCACATCGTTTAGAATGCCCTGTGATTGATCTTGACGCCGAAATTGTTTCAAAAACAGGTAAAAGTATTGCCGAATATTTTGCCGAATATGGAGAAAGTGGCTTTAGGGATTACGAAAGCAAAATGCTTAAAACCTTCGATTATCCAGAAACCTGTGTGGTAGCTACTGGAGGCGGATTGCCATGCTTTTTCGATAACATGGAATGGATGAATGCTAACGGTGAAACCGTTTATTTGCAAATGGAGCCGGCGGCTTTGGTATCACGTTTACATAACCGTCAAAAACGTCCCTTAATTAAGGATCTGGATGATGAACAGCTTTTAGAATTTATTAAAGAGAAACTCAAAGAACGTGATCCTTTTTATACCAAAGCTAAGTTGATTGTAGACGCATTTGACCTGGACGGGGAAAAGTTGGAAGAAGCGATTAAAAATAATCGGTAGATTTTCTTTGCCAATAAACAATTTGCTTTAGATAAGATTTCCCCTAAACCCTAAACCCTAAACTCATCGTCAATTATCTTAGCTGATAACAACGCAAGGGGAATGCCTCCGCCCGGATGCACGCTACCCCCACAGAAATATAAATTTTTAACTTTCGAACTGAAATTGGAATGCCTTAAAAAGGCAGAAAACTGATTGTTGGAACTGTTGCCATACAGAGCGCCTTGATAAGAACCGGTTTTGCTTTCAATGCTTCTGGGGTCTAAAATCTGCTCACAGATAATATCTTTTTCAATATTTCTGTTTAACAATCGACTGATCTTTTTGATAATATTTGTCCTGGCTTCTTTAATCAACACATCCCATTTTTGACCATTATTGGCAGGAACGTTTATCATTACAAACCAATTTTCACTATCTGTAGGCGCATCCCCTCTAATGTGTTTGGCGCTGATATTAATGTAAACGGTGGGGTCGCTGCTGATGGTTTTATCTTTCCATATGGCATTAAACTCCTTTTGGTAATCTTCAGCGAAAAAGATGTTGTGCAGGCCCATATCGCTGTAATTCCCATCCATGCCCCAGTAAAAAATCAAAGCAGAGCTACTCCGTTCCTGGTTTAATAATTTTTTAGGTTGAGCTATGTTTTTAAGCAGGTTTTTATAAGTAAACCAGACGTCGAGGTTCGAAACAACAACGTTAGCTTTATAGGTTTTATCGTTAACTTTTACGCCCTGTACTTCGGATTTAGGTTTATTAGAATATATAATTTCCTCCACCTTTTGATTGTAATGAAGCCTTATTCCCAACCCTTCTGCCAATTTTACCAGGGCAGTAACAATACTATACATCCCGTTCTTTGGAAGGAAAGCTCCATAGTGGTACTCGAAATGTGGAATTATATTCAATGTGGCCGGTGCCTGATAGGGATCGGAACCATTGTAGGTGGCATAACGGTTAAAAAGCTGCGCTATTCTATCGTCTTTAAAGAACGATTGGTTTGCTTTTGCCTGGGTTCTAAAAGCATCAATCTGGCCAAAACGGAATATAGATTTTAAGGTGTCCCAGTGCAGGTAGCTTTTAATTTTATGCAAACTTCTTTCCAAAAATACACGGTGGGTAACATCGTAAATGGTTTTGCTTTTGTTTAAATAGCGCTCAACCTCTTTTGCAGTTGAAGCTGTTTTTTCTTCTATTTCCTTGGCAAGTTCATCGAGATCTGCACTTGCGTTTAACCTTAAGCCATCTTCGTAAAAATAACGGCAAATTTCTTTTAGTTTTAGATATTCAAAATAATCTTCAGGGTTTTTGCCTGCCAGTTTGAAGAGTTCATCCACGTACTGGGGCATGGTAAAAAGGCTCGGTCCGGCATCAAACCTGAAACCGTTCATTTTTATTTCTGTCAGCTTACCTCCAGGTTTTGAATTAGCTTCAAAAACATCAACCTCATAGCCCTTTAAGGAAAGACGGATTGCCGATGCAATGCCCGCAATTCCGGCACCGATAACTATTGCTTTTGGTTTAGGCATCAATCTACTTTAACTCCTCTAAATATAGCTTCGTTTGCTTTTCGATCTCGTTGGTGGCAAACTTAATGGCCGAACCAACTCTGGTGGTTTCGGATTTTACAGGCATCTTGTTTACCGTTGCCAAAGCATCAGTATACCATTTGGCCCACACTTCAATAATGTGTTTCTCATCCGTTGCGGTTTTCCCTTTTGCAATTTCCTTTTTGCTCAGTTCAAATTCAGTTTTTAAGCGGGTTAAAGCATCAGTTTTAACTTTCGAGATTGTGGCTATCGCAGTATTTTCATCTGCAGAAATTAAAGTATAGGCAGCAGTTAAACCACTTATCCCAACATTTTTCATTTCGGTTGGCGAAACCTTATCAATCCTGTCGTTATCCGTATGGTAGAAAACATCGGTAAAGTGCCACATCAATAATCCTGGA
This sequence comes from Pedobacter sp. 01T416_2, assembly GCF_056398925.1. Lineage (NCBI taxonomy): Bacteria > Pseudomonadati > Bacteroidota > Sphingobacteriia > Sphingobacteriales > Sphingobacteriaceae > Pedobacter > Pedobacter sp. 01T416_2. Next base: position 2,580 of record NZ_JBFTQI010000078.1, on the reverse strand, counting down.
ATTTTATTTTGCAAAAATGGTGTGTGGTCGCTGCCACCTTCGAACGGATTATAATTAACTGTCCAGTTGGCAAATTTGCCCTGTGCTTTACAGATATCGAAGATAAAATCGTTAAAATAATGCGGAAAAAGATCTTTTTCAGTAACATCGCCAGCGCCCCATTCGGTATGTTTATCAGCTCCCCTTGTCCAAATGGCCGATGGATCAGGCATTTTTTCAATCAGGAATGAGCCGCCGGTTTTTTTAGTGTCCTCGCCAACCATATCCAAACTCATTCCCCACATAATGCCTTTGGCCCGGGTGGTATCTTCGGTAATATATCTTCTTGTTGATACAATTTCGTCGCCCCATAAAAAAGTGAGGCTACGCTTCGGACTTATCTTTTTTGCCTGATATAATGCTGCTGTTAGCCTTGCCATTTCTGCTAATGTACCAACACCACTTGCATTATCATTTGCGCCAGGCTCCTGAACATGGGCACTGAACACAAAACGTTCATTAGGATTTACATTGCCTTTAACATTTGCTACTATGGTTAATTCTTCGGAGGGGTAAATTTTAGTCTGAATACTTACTCTTAATTTAGTCTCGCCTTTTAAACAGGCTGCTTTTAATTTTTCTTTAGCAGCATAAGATAAAAGCAAGGTCCATACCTCACTATTGGCTTTCATGCTCCCAAATTGGATAGAAGTTTGGTGTACCTCTGGTTGGGTGTACTTTGGCATCGAATAGCCCAGCACACCAATGGCTCCCGCTTTTGTGGCTATTTGAAGCAAACGTGACGGACTGTTCTCAGAAAAAAGGATTTTTCCTTTAAGGTCCATTTTCTCTATTTCGGCAGGTAATACGTTGGCAATGTAAACCACATTAGCTGTAACACCTCCTGCAGCTGTTGATCCGCAATTGATTGGAATCATATTGCGGTTAGTTTTATAAGAGATGAGTGGTTTTGTTTCGCCAACGATATCAATATTGGCATCAACAGGTTCCCAGGTATTGTTTTTCATCGCTCTTTTTTCGATGCGATAAGTTAAAGGAGCCTCAAATTCATCCTGCTTCTGTTCTACAAAACCGGCCTTTTTAAGGATATTTTCTACATAATGGATACTGGCATTAAAGCCTGTGTTACCGGGTACGCGAAAGTATTTTTCTACAAAAGCAGTTGTTTCATAAGCGTTTTTTTCTAGGAAACCAGCCCGCGTTAGCGTGAAATATTCATCTGTCGAATTTTGTGCGTAACATCCCAATCCCGCAAAAAGCAGTGCAAAAAGTATCTTCGTTTTCATGATCGTTCGTAAAAGCGAAAGATACTAAGAATATTTAATGTTGTTTAGGCGTACCGCTTGCCAGTTTTGCGTTTCAACCCTTCATCAACCGATAATGGGCCTGAACCTACTACCCAAAACATGATGAGCAGAAACAAGACCAATACCGAAAACCACAATTCCGAATTCGGTGTGGAGAAACCCGGCGTAAGGTTAACGAAAAATACCGCAAACAATAAGATTGGAATCTGAATTACAACGGCAAAGCGGGTAACTAAGCCTAAAGTAATTAAAACACCCCCAACCAAATGCGCAAATGCAACAACATGAATGGCGACACTGATGAGCATGCCCGAAAAACCAAATACGTTGTTTTGTGTAATCATGTTCTGAAGAACCGAAGTGTCGCTAACAAAAGAAACACCTTTTCCAAAAATGATCAGGCCAAGTACAATCCGAAGATAATCTAGCCATTTTGAGTGATGAACATCTCCCCAATGTTCAATTTTACGGATAACGTTCATAATGAACCTCCATTTTTATGTGAATGATACTTTAAGTTACGGATTTTTATTTGGTTATCAAATAAGGAACTGAAAATCAATTGATCGCAATTGTAGTTGTTRTAAAGGGAATGATTTAACCTTTTGATGTAAAATTAACATAAAATTAATTTATACCGTTTTGGTTTTTGGTATGAATTTAGTATTATTGCTTAAATAGATAGGTTTTTTATCATGAGCAAAGAAATATTAGAGTTTTCTGTACTGGTGGATGAAAAATTTGACCTAAAATTTAATTGGTTAGATGGCTTTTGGGGCGCGGCATTTAAATTTTTTGGAAAATAATTTTTAAAATCAGGGTTCCATTGCCGGACAGTTCTTGTTCGAGTAGGATGATTATGGCCAATCTTTTGATTAATTGGTTTTTAAACCCTATACCTTTCTGTCCTTAACCTTTAACCTCTTTTTTCTATATTTGCAAAATAATGAGTAGAAGAAAACCTGGTACGGTAACTATTGTTCCAAACGTACATATAATCGATATTGCTGAAGAGGGAAAAGGTGTTGGCAAGGCTGACGAATTGGTCATTTTCGTTGATAAAGCCGTTCCCGGTGATGTGGTAGATGTCCGGTTGACCAAAAAGAAAAAGAATTTTGCTGAAGCAATCATCGATCAGCTTCATGAAAAATCAGCGTTGCGTACTGATCCTTTCTGCCCTCATTTCGGAACCTGTGGCGGTTGCAAATGGCAGCATATGGGTTACGATGCTCAATTAAAGTTTAAACAGAAAAATGTTGAGGCAGCTTTACAG
>NZ_JBFTQI010000077.1:0-11978 GCF_056398925.1 Pedobacter sp. 01T416_2 | reverse complement strand
CATCCCCATCACTTCGAATAGCTGTTGAAAAAGCAAAATCTAAGCCATTTTAGGCACTAGTTAAGCGTTTTAGTCTTTTTTAATCTCGAATAAACTGAGAATCAAAGCCATAAGATAAATAAATTAATATTAATTTAAGCAGATCGTTTAAATTAATATTAGATTATTTCATTTCGCCTTATTGTTGTATGAATTTTACGACAGCTTAACTCATTATTTTAGGATCAATGAACAAAATATTCGTTCATTTTATCAAGACATAATTAAAAGCAAAGTCCCTTTAATTTTATCCTGAAATAAAGTGCAAAAACCACGAGGGTTAAGTTTATTAATAAACGCCAAAAGTCCGTCTAAACACATCTGCAATTTCGCCGAGTGTAGCATATTTTTCAACGGCATCTATAATCAACGGCATCAAATTTTTCTCGCCTTTTGCAGCTTCATCCAACTCTTGCAATGCTTTTTCTACAGCATCTCCATCGCGGGTTGCTTTTAAATATTCTAATTTTTCAGATTGCAGTTTGCGGATTGAATCATCAATATTAAAAACCTCTGTCAGGCCTTCTTCTTCCTGGGTAAATTTATTTACACCTACAGAGATTCTTTCGCCATTTTCGATTTCTTTCTGATACTGGTAAGCTGCATCAGCAATCTCATTTTGCATATAGTTGCTTTCGATGGCATTAACCGAGCCACCCATGGCATCTATCCGATCGACATAAGCCCAGGCAGCAGCTTCTACTTCATCGGTTAAGCTTTCTACAAAGAACGATCCAGCCAATGGATCTACGGTATCGGTAACACCACTCTCGAAGGCAATAATCTGTTGAGTACGCAAAGCAATTTTTGCAGCCGATTCGGTTGGAAGCGAAAGTGCTTCATCATAACCATTGGTATGTAAGGATTGAGTTCCGCCAAGAATGGCAGCCATAGCCTGATTGCTTACCCTGATTACATTGTTTAGAGGTTGTTGCGCCGTTAAGGTTGAGCCTCCGGTTTGGGTATGAAATCTTAACATCTGCGCTTTTTCATCTGCAGCACCCAAATCTTTGGTAATTTTCGCCCACATCCGCCTTGCGGCCCTAAATTTCGCTATTTCTTCAAAGAAATTATTATGGCAATTGAAGAAGAACGATAACCGCTTCGCAAATACATTAATATCTAAACCTTTATCTAAAGCGGCTTTTAGGTAGGTTTTTCCATTAGCCAATGTAAAAGCAAGTTCTTGTACAGCGGTTGATCCAGCTTCACGAATGTGGTAGCCAGATATAGAAATGGTATTCCACTTTGGCACTTCTTTGCTACAGAACTCAAAAATATCGGTAATTAAACGCATGGATTGCTTTGGCGGATAGATATATGTGCCTCTTGCAGCATATTCTTTTAAAATATCGTTCTGTATCGTCCCCGAAATCTGTTTTAAATCTGCGCCTTGTTTTTTAGCCAGCGCAATATACATGGCCAATAAAATTGAAGCAGTAGCATTGATCGTCATCGAAGTCGTGATGTTTTTCAGCTCGATACCATCAAATAAAATTTCAATATCCTTTAACGAATCGATAGCCACCCCCACTTTACCAACCTCTCCATCAGCCATTTCATGATCAGAGTCGTAACCGATTTGTGTTGGAAGATCAAAAGCAACAGATAAACCTGTTGTTCCCTGAGCCAATAAATAATGATAACGCTTGTTCGATTCTTCAGCAGTTGAAAAACCAGCATACTGCCTCATCGTCCACAAGCGACCGCGGTACATATCCTTCTGGATTCCCCTGGTAAATGGAAATTCTCCAGGCAGCTCTTCCATTGGCTTCGCTTCGGTATACAGCGCCTTTATTTCAATACCTGAAGTGGTGGTATACTTTTTTTCGCTCATAATTGGTTAGTTCAATGGTCATTGGTTCATTAGTGCAGCAAAGTTGCTTAACTGTTGAAATTGGTTAACTGTGCATATTTCAGTTAACCAACCGAAACAATTAACCACATCAAAAAAGTTGGTGAATATCCTTTTTGATCAGTTCGATGGTTAAATCGTAAGGGTTTTCATCAATACTGGCCATGTGCTGTAAAATTGCTTTACTCAACTCAATTCCATTTGCATCAGCAGGTAAACCTTGTACTGCATTGTTAATCATGGCAATGGTATCGTCTTTTAATTTACGCACCACACCCCAGGTTACACTATCTACATACAACTGCTGGGTAATATTATGTTGGTACTCCGAACGGATTTCATTTAAAATACCTGCTTGCAACGTAGCAATGGCAATTCCTTGCTGATGCAGGCGAACAAGCAAATTTGCAGGGTTAATACGATCGATAAATAGGATTAAACGCTCGTGAGCCTGTAAGCGCAAGGGCAAAATATGCGCCCGGCTTTCTTTGTTTAGCTCGATGGTTTTTAAGTTAAAGAAACGCTGGATATCGTTCTTTAAAATATAATAAACAGCCATTAGTGCAATGAAAATGCCTGCAAATAAGATCACTATATCAACTAAAATTTGTTGGGTATTCATAAGTATTGTTTAATTACGGTAATATTAACGGACCGTTAAAAGCAAAAATGTGCATTATTATTYATATTTGTAACAGATAAAATTTAAATAACATGAGCACAACAGTTGATACAGCATTTGCACCAGTTACTTTTTCTGAAGGAGCAGCCAAAGAGTTATATAAATTAAAGGATCAGCAGGAGATAAGTGARGATTACGGATTACGTGTTGGCGTAGAAGGTGGCGGCTGCGCTGGCATGAATTATATTTTAGGTTTCGATCAGAGAAAAGAAGGCGATCAGGAGTATTTAATTGACGGCATTAAGGTTTTCATGAACAAAGCACACCAGATGTACTTAATGGGCATGATGATCGATTGGCAAGATGGATTAAATTCACGTGGTTTCACTTTCGTTAATCCTAACGCAACCAGCACCTGCGGTTGTGGCACGAGTTTCTCGGCATAAATAAAATATTATTGTAACATATAGTGCGGTCCCCTTGTCTAAACATCGGGACTTTTTTTATTTTTACAAGCTTTGCCYGCCAAACGCTTATCGCAATACTAAATGAATTACAGAGAAAACATCAGACTGGCATTAGAATCTATTAAAGCGAACCGCTTGCGTACTATGCTTACCGCCTTAATTATTGCCATTGGTTTAATGGCTTTGGTTGGGATTTTAACCACTCTTGATGCTGTAAAGAAAAGTATGACTGATGCATTTAGTAGCATGGGGGCAAACTCTTTCACCATCAGAAACCGCGGTACAGGAATTAGAATTGGCAATGGCAAACGCCCAAAACCTTTTAAAGCCATCCGCTACGAAGATGCCGTTAAATTTAAAGATAGTCTGAATACACCTGCAACTGTTGCCGTAAGTGTTTTTGCCAGCGGTGGTTCTACTATAAAATACGGGAGTTTAAAAACCAATCCCAACATCAATGTTCAGGGTATAGATGAAAATGGTTTAGCCTCTCAGGGATTAAATTTATCACAAGGAAGAAATTTTAGTGTTTCTGAAATACAGCTCGGAAGCAACGTTTGTATTGTTGGTGGCGAAGTAGTTGAAAAATTATTTAAAGGCTCCGATCCTTTAGACAAACTGATCAATGTAGGTAATAACCGTTTTAAAATTGTTGGCATATTAGAGAAAAAAGGATCGAGTATGGGCTTTAGCGGTGATAGGGCTGTTTATGTGCCTTTGCTAAAAGCCAAACAGATTAACGCCAATGCCAATCCATCTTACACCATAACAGTAATGGTACCCAGTAATGAGATGCAGGAAAACATTATTGGTGAATCTACTGCACTATTCAGAAATATCCGCAAGGTTAAGGTGAACGAAACCAATAATTTCGAGATTACCAAGAGTGATGCCATTGCTCAAACTTTATTCGAAAATCTGGCTTTTGTGGCTATTGGTGGTGTTGCCATCGGAGTTATTACCCTAATTGGAGCCTCAATCGGCTTAATGAATATCATGCTCGTTTCGGTTACTGAACGTACACGCGAAATTGGTATCCGTAAAGCCATCGGCGCAAACCCGAAGGTAATTCGCCGCCAGTTCTTGATCGAGGCCGTAGTAATCTGTTTAATGGGTGGTGCCCTGGGTATTTTTCTGGGAATAGTTTTAGGGAATCTCATCTCACTGGCCATGGGTGGCGCATTCTTAATTCCCTGGTTATTTATTATTGGTGGTTTTGTATTATGTGTATTTGTAGGAATCCTATCTGGATATTATCCTGCTAAAAAAGCGTCAAAACTAGATCCTGTAGAGGCCTTGAGGTACGAATAGGCTTTGTTGGTTCACTAGTTGATTGGTCAATAGTTCATTAGTTCATGGCTGATAGCCTAGAGGCTCAATAGTTCAGTGGTTAATAGCCAAAATGATAAATAGTAACCTGTTAAAATCAATTAATAGTACAAACGATTTGCGAACCCTCATCTGCTGAAGCAACTAAGCCATGAACTATCAAACTATTGACAGTGAACCAATCAAGATGTGCAATATGCCCGGACAAATGAACTAATGGCAAATGAACCAATGAACCCTAAAGCAATGCGTTATTCAATTGAGATTGGGTAAGCAGTTGTTGCATTAAGGGCGTGCTAAGGCTATCTTCGAGCGCTRCAGCATGTTTTAAATGATGCATATCGCTGCCTACAAAATCGACCATGTGATTTTCGACCATTTCTCCTGCTACTTTTTTTGCACCAGCGCCATAATAACCTGTTAAAGCAATACCGTTTACCTGCAACAGGCAGCCTGTTTCTCTGATCTGATGATAGCTTTCGAAAGAATTGTAGTAGTAAGGATAACGCTCAGGATGAGCCAGCACCGGTTTGTATCCGGCATCCTGCATCATCTTTATAAAATCGATCAGGTTCTGAGGGGCGTTTATATATGATAATTCAAACAAAAGATAATTATTCCCAAAAGTTAAAACCTCTTTCTGTCTGATTTTTTTCTCCAAGGTTTCATCCAGATAATATTCGGCAGCGGCATCAACCTCCAGATCGAGTTCGATTTCCTGTAAGCCTTTTCTTAACGTGTCTAATCCACGATTGATGGTATCTGGCGTATTTCGAAAATAATCGGCCATGATATGCGGAGTAGCAATCAGTTTCTTATAACCTAAAGCTTTAAATCTTTTGGCCAAAAGGAAAGAATCTTTAAGTGTTTGTGCGCCATCATCAATCCCCGGAATAATGTGCGAATGCATATCTGTTCCGATACCAGAGAAATTAAATTCGGGTGCTATTTTCTTCTTTTTAAATAATCCGAACATAATGGTAGATCATAGCTTTAACTTATCTCTTTTGGCAAATTGCTTGCCTCTGCTGCACCAGCTAATTTAGAGGAATAGATTTTATCGAGCAAATTATTTAAGTCTTCACTTAAATCAAACTGCAGGTCTTCGTGCAGTTTTTTGAATTTATTTATGGTTACCGCGACAGTTTTTAAGTAAAATATACTGAAAAGCATCATAAAATCGCGATAACCAAAAATTGATTTCTTATAATCAAAAGGGATGGCATTGAGGATAAACAGTTTCAATTCTACCTCACCAACCGGATCTTTAGTCACTTTATAAAAATGATTAACCGAGGTGATCATCTTCCGAACCTTTACCAATGCCTCTTTGGCATTTAGTTTTTTCAATTCCAGAATCTGTTCTTCCACATCGGCTTTAATCCTCTCCTTCCGATCTTCTAAATCGGTTTCATCTTCTAATAATTTGTAATGAAGATGCTCTGTAAGCACTTTATCTTTGGCCACCAAACGCAGCAATAGCTTGTCTTTTTCTTTGACAGGCAATTCTGTTATAGCAGTTTTTAGATCCTTGTGCTCCGATAACTTCATTTAAAAAGGGTTAGCCTTGATGTATTTTTCCCACTCCCATGCAGAGCGCATCATCTCATTGATATCAAGATTGGCTTTCCAGCCCAGTTCTTTATTCGATTTTTGAACGTCGCCATAAATCTGAACAATATCTCCTGCCCTTCTTGGACCGATTTTATACTCAAGCTTCTCTCCATTCACTTTTTCGAAAGCTGCAATAATTTCTAAAACTGAAGAGCCTTTACCGGTACCAATATTGAAAACATCGTAATTACCGTTAGGATTTCCTTCTTCCAGTTTCTTAATCGCTGCAACGTGTGCTTTTGCCAAATCAACCACATGGATATAATCGCGGATGGCAGAACCATCAGGAGTATTGTAATCGTCGCCATAAACCGTAATCGGACCACGTTTGCCAATAGCCGATTGGGTGATGAAAGGGACAAGATTGGCAGGAACACCATTAGGTAATTCGCCAATTAAAGCGGTTTCGTGTGCACCAACCGGGTTAAAATAACGCAAAGCGATTATATTTAAATCAGGTGTTACTGCAGCTGTTTCTGCTAATATTTCTTCGGCAATCTGCTTGGTATTTCCGTAAGGAGATTCAGCTTTCTGTACTGGTGCAGCCTCAGTTACTGGTAAAGTTTCTGGCTGACCATAAACGGTACAAGATGAAGAAAACACAAAATTTATCTTCCTGTTAAACGAAGTTAATAGGTTAATTAAACCGTAAAAATTGTTTTTATAATACTTTAAGGGTTGTTCTACCGATTCGCCAACAGCTTTTGACGCTGCAAAATGGATAATTCCATCAATATCGGTATGGTTTTCTGCAAATTCCTGAACTGCTCTATCATCCTGTAGATCGATTTCATGAAAATCGAACCATTTGCCAGTGATGGCATGAAGCTGGGTTAAAATTTTGATGTTCGAGTTAGAAAGGTTATCGACAATTACGACTTCGTATCCTGCGTTATGTAACTCTACTGCTGTGTGCGAACCTATGTATCCTGTTCCACCAGTAACTAATATTTTTGCCATTTTAACGGTTAAATGTGGTAAAATCTTTATGATCTATCTTCTCCAAAGCCTCTGCAGGCAATGATTTAAAATATTCGTATGTAATCTTCAATCCTTCAGCACGGCCAACTTTTGGCTCCCATCCTAATATCTCTCTCGCTTTGGTAATATCTGGTCTGCGCTGTTTAGGATCATCCTGAGGAAGTTCTTTATAAACAATTTTCTGCGTGGTGCCGGTAAGTTTGATAATTTCCTCGCAGAACTGCTTGATGGTGATTTCATCCGGATTACCAATGTTTACCGGCTGCGCATAATCACTCATCAATAAACGATAAATTCCTTCGATCAAGTCATCAACATAACAGAAAGAGCGTGTCTGACTTCCGTCGCCAAAGATAGTTAAATCTTCGCCTCTTAAAGCCTGTCCGATAAAAGCAGGTAAAACACGTCCATCGTTCAGGCGCATTCTAGGGCCATAAGTGTTAAATATCCTTACAATTCTGGTTTCTACACCATGAAAAGTATGGTAGGCCATGGTGATTGCTTCCTGAAAACGTTTGGCTTCATCGTAAACGCCACGCGGACCAACCGGATTTACGTTACCCCAATATTCCTCTGGCTGAGGATTCACATTTGGATCGCCATATACTTCTGAAGTTGAGGCAATCAGCATTCTTGCATTTTTATTTCTGGCAAGGCCTAAAAGATTATGGGTACCCAATGAACCTACTTTAAGTGTCTGGATCGGGATTTTAAGATAATCGATCGGACTTGCAGGTGAAGCAAAGTGTAAAATGTAGTGAAGTTTACCTGGAATATGTACAAATTTGGAAACATCGTGGTTATAAAACTCGAAATTCTCCAGCTTGAACAGGTGTTCGATATTTGCCATATCGCCTGTAATCAGGTTATCCATTCCGATAACGTGATAACCCTCTTTCACAAAACGATCACAAAGATGCGAACCTAAAAATCCGGCTGCACCTGTAATCAATATTCTCTTCTGACCCATTTTAATCTATTAGTTTTCTACCTATGCTGTTATAATAATAGCCAAGATCGATCATTTTTTGCAAATCGTACAAATTTCGACCGTCGAAAACCACTTTATTTTTTAAGATGTTGTCGATTTTCTCAAAATCAGGGTTACGGAAAACCGACCATTCTGTTGCAATCAACAGGGCGTCAGCACCTTCTAAAGCTTCGTATTGGTTTTTAGCATAATTTACCTGATCGCCAATAACATTTTTAACATTGGCCATTGCCTCCGGATCGAACACGGCAACGGTTGCGCCGTTCTTAACCAGCGCATTAATAATATATAAGGCCGGTGCCTCACGGATATCATCGGTTTCTGGTTTAAAAGCAAGTCCCCAAAGTGCAAAATGTTTGCCCTTGATATCACCTTTATAGTATTTAAGCACTTTGTCAACCAGGATTGTTTTTTGTCTTTCATTAACCTCCATTACCGATTTCAGGATCTGAAAATCGTAGGCATAATCATCAGATGATTTTACCAGTGCCTGAACATCTTTAGGGAAACATGAACCGCCGTAACCTACCCCTGGAAAAAGGAAACGTTTACCGATACGGTCATCAGAGCCTATGCCCCTTCTTACCGAATCAACATCAGCACCTACGAGTTCGCAAAGGTTGGCAACCTCGTTCATGAAGGTAATTTTGGTGGCGAGGAAAGAGTTTGCCGCATATTTAGTCAATTCAGAAGAACGCTCATCCATAAAAAGAATCGGGTTCCCCTGACGTACATAAGGACCGTATAATTCAGCCATCAGCTTTTTCGCTCTTTCGCTTTTAGTTCCTAAAACCACGCGGTCAGGTTTCATAAAATCATCAACTGCTACACCCTCTCTTAAAAACTCGGGATTGGATACCACATCTACTTCAATCGAAGTATTTTCGGCAAAAACAGCCTTTACCTTATCGGCCGTTCCAACCGGAACAGTAGATTTATTTACGATGACCTTATACTCGGTAATCAGTTTTGAAATATCCTTTGCAGCGCCTAAAATATAAGAAAGATCAGCAGCACCATCTCCACCTGGAGGCGTTGGCAAAGCCATAAAAATAATCTGCGCATCTTTTACTGCATCTGCAAGATTTGTTGTAAAAGTCAACCTTTCCTGTTCTATATTTCTATGGAACAAAAGATCTAAACCAGGCTCGTAAATTGGTACTTCACCAGCCTGCATCTGCTTTACTTTCGCTTCATTAATGTCAACACATATTACATCATTTCCTGTTTCTGCTAAACAGGTTCCGGTAACTAAACCTACGTATCCGGTACCAATAACGGCTATCTTCATCTGTTATAATTTATTAAACAATATTAAATTGTTTTTTATCAGTTTTAATGAGCTCGCAAGCTCGGTTATTTTAGCTGCAATGAAGCAATCATAATCTGCCTATTTATTGTATTGAAAGATAGGCCAAACCGTGAGGACTCCATATATTTTTAAGCTTTTTAAATATATTCGTTTTATCTTGGCACGAAGATATGAAATTACACGAATGCTTTTGCTTTACATAATCGGAATTCGGCTTTACACTTTGCTTATCAGGATATTTTCATTATTCAATCCTAAAGCTAAACTGTTTATAAACGGCCGTAAAAATAGCTACACACAAATTGCTCAGAAAATTAATCCGAGCGAAAAACACATATGGTTTCATTTTGCTTCTTTGGGCGAATTTGAGCAGGGCCGGCCAGTTTTAGAAAAATTAAAAACCCTTTATCCTGCTAAGAAAATTGTAGTTACTTTTTTTTCGCCTTCAGGATACGAAATCAGGAAAAATTATGCCCTGGCAGATGTATTTTATCTCCCTATCGATACCGCAGCTAATGCCAAACGTTTTATAGCAAGCATTAATCCGGAAATGGCCATCTTCACCAAATACGAATTTTGGCATTTCTATTTTAAGCAATTAAAAGATCAGGGCATTCCTTTATATGTGATTTCTGGGATTTTTAGAGAAAGTCAGGCTTTTTTTAAATGGTACGGCGGCTTTTACCGCAATATTTTAAAATCTGTTACTTACTTTTTTGTGCAAAACAAAGAGAGCGAAAATCTTTTAAAGTCGATTGGGCTAAATAATGTAACCATAAATGGCGATACCCGTTTCGACCGTGTTTATGAAAATGCGCAATCTCCAAAACAGCTTAGCCTGATCGAAAGCTTTATCGGCAACTCTCCTACATTAGTTTGTGGAAGTACCTGGCCTGAAGATGAAAAAATATTATCGGCTTTACCTGGAAAATATCCTAACTGGAAGTTTATTATCGCGCCACACGAGATCCACGAAAGCCATATTGAAAGTATCGAGAAACAGTTTTCAGCTGGCAGTGTGCGGCTTTCAGTTTTCAGTGCTAAAGGGGAGACTCACAATTCTCAGATCTCAAATCTTAAATCTCAAATCTTAATAATCGACAACATCGGCATGCTTTCTTCTCTCTACCAATATGGAAACGTAGCCTATATTGGCGGCGGTTTTGGAACGGGAATACACAACACTTTAGAAGCTGCAGCGTTTGGTTTGCCTGTAATTTTCGGCCCGAAATACGATAAATTTCAGGAAGCCAAAGATCTAATTGCCATAGGTGCGGCCAAAAGCATTTCTACTGTTGAGGAATTAATCGGTGCTTTCGAGGATTTTGCCAAAAATGAAGATGCCGCAGCGCAGGCCAAAAGATATGTTACAGATAAAAAAGGGGCAACCGATCAGATTATTTCGATGATTACGAAATCAGATCAGCCTTAACAATTTCTTCCACAATCTGGGGAATACCCTGATCAATTGAAACCGTTATCACATCGTGTTCATCAGTATGAGGCTCTTCCAATGTTTCGAACTGGCTTTTTAATAAACTAGAAGGCATGTACTGATGAGATCGCTTAGCAATCCGATCGTGAATTAAATCGAAATTTCCTTTTAAATAAACAAAGCGGATTGATGTATTATCTGTTCTTAGCAAATCGCGGTAAGATCTTTTCAATGCAGAACAGGCAATAATGCATGTTGTACCATCAGCAACATGTTCGCGGCCAACTTTCGCAATCAATTGCAGCCAATCTAAACGATCTGCATCCGTTAAAGGAATTCCTGCAGCCATTTTATCTACATTACGTTGCGAATGCAGGTTATCGCCATCTATAAATTCAGCATTTATTCTCGGGGCCAAAGCTTTACCAACTACTGTTTTACCACTTCCCGAAACGCCCATTAAAATAATAAAGCTCGCCATATTTAAACTATTTAACCATTCCGGCCAAAGCCTCGATAAACACCGGACTATCGTTTAAACTTTCTACCAACTGAACATGTTCACCACCCAAAGCCTTAAACTCTTCGTGATATTCTACCGTGATTTCGTAAAGCGTTTCTAGACAATCGGCCACAAAAGCAGGGCTAAAAACCAAAAGACGTTTTTTGCCTTCGCCAGCTAATTTCTTCAACACATCGGTAGTATAGGGTTGTACCCATGGCTCTTTCCCTAAGCGCGATTGGAAACAAACGGTATATTGATCTTTTGAGAGATTTAATTCTTTGGCAATTAATCTGGCCGTATCATGTCCTTGTGCAGAATAACAGAATTTATTGGTATCGTTTAATGTCTGACAGCAATCGGCGCTTTTCAAACAGTAACTTCCAGTATGATCGCATTTTAACAATTGACGTTCAGGTAAGCCATGGAAGCTGAACAACACGTGATCGTAGCTTTCTACCTGATGCTTTTTAGCATTTTCTGCAAAAACTTTAATCATCAGTTCGTTATCATGGAATGAATTAACAAATGATATTGGCGGAACCGTTGGCCATTTGCTCACCAGCTCCATTACCAGTTGCATTACCGAGCCGGTGCTTGCAGAGGCATATTGAGGAAACATCGGGATAACCTGAATGCTCTCTACCAAACCGGCTTTTAAATTGGCTAACGCCGATGCAACAGATGGGCTTTGGTAGCGCATGGCCAGCTCTACATGATAATCGTCTCCCAATCTTTCCTGCAGCATTTTAGCCTGTAGCCTGCTGTAATACAAAAGCGGTGAGCCATTTTCATTCCAGATTTCTTTATATAATTTTGCTGTTTTAGGGC
>NZ_JBFTQI010000076.1:0-12026 GCF_056398925.1 Pedobacter sp. 01T416_2 | reverse complement strand
GCCCCCAGTTAATGGCCATTACCTTGCCTTGAATCTTCTGTTTTAAGGCCCAGGCATATTTATCCATTACACTGTTTGCTGCAGCATAATCGGTTTGCCCACGGTTTCCGTAAACCGAAGCGATACTCGAGAAAAGGATCACAAATTGAGTTTCTGGTCTTAACTGCTCAGCCAATACCCTTAATGGGGTTACTTTGGTATCGAAAACGCGTCCGAAAGATTCGGAAGTTTTACTGTGGAACAATTTATCTTCCAATAAACCTGCACCATGTACCACGCCATCTATGCGACCATAATCTTCGTAAACCTGATTGATCAAACGGGTCAGTGCTTCTTCATCTTTAAGGTCTAACGATTCGTAAACTACCGTCGATCCACCTTCTTCTAAAGTTGCAATGCAACGTAAAATCTGGTTATTTTTGTAAATCCGATTCGTTTCCTGTTCTATCTCTGCAGGTTTTTTAATCTCGCCCTGCTTAATTACGTACTGCCTGATCTCATCTTTGGTTTTTAACGAAGAACTGGCTTCATTTGCCGAAGCTATTGGATTTGCAGAACGGCCCACCAGAATGTACCTGCAAGGGTAATCTTTTGCGAAGTGKATCATCAGTTCGGCTGTAATGCCTTGTGCGCCACCTAAAACCATTACCACGGCATCTTTATCCAAATGGATGTGCGCATCAGTTTCGGTACTCAATTGATGCGGTACAAGTTCCATAATGTGTCTTTTATGGTCGTTGTAAATAATTTCCGAAGGTTTATCCGGATTCAGGATTTCGTTTAAGGTAATATTGGTGATTTCATCAGGGGACATTTTGGTTTCGAGACTGATGAAACGGCATTTGGTATGCTCGTATTCGCGGTCTAAACTTTTAAAGAATCCCGAATACCCTTGATAATTTCTCAAGAAAGAAATATCAGATTGATCGTTAAAATATTGTTTGGTATCCGCAATCAGATACACCCATTTTACGGTATCAAAATTTAGTTTTTTAATCGTTGCGAAATGATCGAGAATGCCTACTTTTTGCTGTGCTTCGAACATGTTCAAAATGATGAGGCCCTGATAGCCGTCCAATGAGTCTTCAAAGCTCACCAGATCAGCAATAGCACCATGTTTTTCGAGCACTTTCTTGATTTTGATGGCCTGTCCGCCACCATCATCGGTTAAGGCAAAACGCTGACCTTTTAAAATGGCTGCTTCGGTAATGGTAAGTGCAGCAGGAGTTAGCTCAAATCTTAAACGGGATAATTTTTCTTTAACCGTTTGATCATCGATGCTCTCCTCAATAAGCTTTTTTGCTTCTGTAAGCACCTCCGAGCTTTCTGCTTCAACATCGGCAATCCAGTTAACCAGGGCATTTAAGGTTTTGATTGCGGCCAATTTCTCCATTAAGTCATCAGCTTGATCGCCTTGTGAACCAAATCCGATTTTTTCTTTTAAAGAGGCGATAATTTCCATCCTTTTGATCGAATCGATGCTTAAATCAGCTTCAAGATCTAAATCCATGCCCAGCATCTCTTTTGGATAGCCTGTTTTTTCACTCACCACATCAAGAATGGCCGATTTTAACTGATCTAATGAAAATTTTGCAGGTTCAAGCTGGCTTGTTGTTACGGCTATCGGAGCAGGTGCACTAACCGCTTTTGGCTGTTCGGTGTTTTCTGTAAGCCAGTTTACCAGGCTGCTTAAGGTTTTAAGTCCGGCAAGCTGTTCCATAATTTTATCTTCCGGAAGGTTTAATTGAGAGAAACCACCCAGTTCGCTACGTAAAGCACCAATAATTTCTACACGTTTGATCGAATCGATACTTAAATCGGCTTCCAGATCCATTTCCATACCCAGCATTTCCTGTGGATAGCCGGTTTTATCGCTTACTAGCTGTAAAAGCACCAGTTTTAAATCTTTTTGTGCAACCACAGGTGTTATTACTTCGATGGTTTGTGCTTGTGGCACTTCCTGTTTTATCGTGATCTGATTTTCGATACGGACAGGTTGAGGTGCCTGATATGATGTTAAAGGTTGATTAATGATTTGCGAAGGCATTGCGGGAGCTTGCCCTAAAAAGGAAAGCATCACATCGCGTTGTGCCTGAATCAGCATTTTCATGCTGTGCAGGTACTCCTGCATCATCAAATCTTTGGCAGAGCCATTAACCTGTTGATTTTCAGTTGGTGTAGAGGTGTTATTCATAAGGATAATCGGTTTAGTAATAGGGGATGCGCCATTGGCCGGAAGTTTACCCGTTGATGGAACAGCGTGTTGACCGTTCACATACCAGATAGCGGGACTTTTTTTATAAATTGAAGGTTCATCCAATTTGATGCTTTTAACAGAACGGCCTTCAAATAATTTTTCGAGTTTGATTTCGCGGCCAGTAGCCATATAACCAGCCAGTGTACCCAACAGATTACTGAGTTTATTCTGGCCCTGATCTTCGGTGTGTAAAATCACTTCGTCTTTACCGATGCAGGCTTTGGTTAGACCACTTAGCACCTTGCCAGGGCCAACTTCTACGAAAACCCTGGCGCCGGCTGCATACATATCCCTAAGCTCATCAACAAAAAGGACAGGTTTTATCAAATGGTCGGTCAAACGTTCTTTTACAGCGGCAGCCTCAGTTGGATATTCTTTTGCCGTGGTGTTAGACCATACCGGAATTTTTAGATCATTAAAGTTTACACCAGATAGTACTTGTTGGTAAAGCTGTTTCGATTTGGCCACCAAGGGACTATGGAAGGCACAGGCCACTTCAAGTGGACGGAAAGATATTTTGGCTTCCTTTAAAACTGTAGCCAACTGGCCGATAGCTGCGGTGCTACCCGCAATAACACATTGGGTTGGTGCATTAAAGTTTACCGGATAAACGTCTTTGATATCGCCAAGATATTGTGCAAGGTCTTCCTGTTTTGCGCTCACGGCGAGCATCGTGCCCGGATCGCCGTTTTCTACTGCATTTAAAATAGATTTTGCTCTTTCTGCACTCAGGTAAACCAGGGTTTCTTCTTCAAAAGCACCGGCAAAACAAAGCGCAGGCAATTCGCCATAACTGTGGCCCGCAACCATATCAGGCACAATACCCAATGATTTTAAGAAGTTAGCGATTGCAAGATCAACAATACCCAATAGCGGTTGTGCCATGCGGGTATCTTTTATGYGTTCTTTTTGTGCTTTCGCATCAACCTCGTTAAACACGGTGTTTGGAAATAGGATTTTTTCGTATTCAGGATAAGCTTTCAGCAGTTTTCTCATCTCAGGGAAAACCACAAAAAGATCTCTTGCCATGTTTACCCTTTGGCTGCCTTGCCCTGGAAACATAAAAGCAACCTTGCCATCCTGTTTTTGAGTAAGGTAAGTGTCTTTGCTTTCTACGCCAGATAAAACAAGGTCGATTTTCATTACCAGATCTTCTGCATGATTGGCAACGATGCTCAATTGAACAGGTTTGGTATCAGCGGTTGCTAAACTATAGGCAATATCTTTTAGTTCGATCTGATCGTTCAGTTCCAAGAGATTTTTTACCGAAATCACCCGCTTTTTGGCTTCCTCGTAAGTATCTCCCCTGAAAACAAAAAGTTCTGATGGCCACGATTTTAAGATCGAATTTTTATTTTCGGTATTCTGAGCACTTTCCAATACCGCATGGAAATTTGTTCCGCCAAAACCAAAGGCACTCACGCCAGCATATCTTTTTTCTTCCATCCATAAACCAGCTTCGGTATGAAAAGCGAATGGACTTGTTTGGGCATTGTAGAAACTATTTGGTGTTTTTAAATTGATGGTAGGTGGTTTAATGCCGTGGTAAACCGATAGCGATGCTTTAATCAAACCTGCAATTCCGGCAGCACATTTGGTATGGCCAATCTGCGTTTTTACGGAGCCTAAATGCGTTTGTCCGGCGGTTGCACCCGATTGATTAAGCATGTCGGTTAATGCGCTGATTTCAGTTTTATCACCAACCACTGTGCCCGTACCATGTGCTTCTACCAGGCCAACCAGTGATGGCGTAATTCCAGCCTGGCTATAAGCCCTTTCTAAGGCATTTACCTGTCCGTTTTTACGTGGTGCAGTTAAACCAAGGCTTTTGCCGTCACTCGATCCACCTACACCTTTAATAATAGAATAAATCGTATCACCATCGCGTAAAGYATCATCATATCTTTTTAATACGAYCATGGCAATCCCTTCGCCGAGGGCAATTCCATCTGCTTCGGCATCAAAAGTGGCACACCTTCCTTTTTTAGAAAGGGCATGCGTGCTTGAGAACATGAGGTAATCGTTAATGCCGTTGTGCAGATCTGCTCCACCGGCCAAAACCATATCCGATTTTTCTAAAAATAACTCCTGACAAGCCAGGTCTATTGCTGCCAAAGATGAAGCACAGGCCGCATCAACCGTATAATTTCGACCGCCCAGGTTTAACCTGTTGGTGATCCTGCCCGAAATTACATTCGCCAAAATACCCGGGAAAGAATCTTCTGTTGTTTTTGGTAATACGGCATCTACTTCGGCTGGCATTTCGCCAAAAACCTGTTTGTAAAAACCTCTGAAACTATAGCTGTTGGCCAGATCGTTTCCACCTTCGGCACCAATAATTACCGAAACATTTTCGTTATCCACACCGCCATCGGCATAACCAGCGTGTTGCATCGCCTGTTTGGCCACCATTAAAGTAAGCAGCTGCGTAGGCTCTATAGCCGCAAGCGATTGTGGCGGAATGCCAAATTCTAAGGGGTCAAAATCTATCCTCGGGATAAAACCGCCCCACTTAGAGTGCGACATATCTCCTGCGGTAGAATCGGGATTATAATACAGTTCCTTATTCCATCTTTCATCCGGCACTTCGGTTACAGAATCTTTGCCTAGAATGATATTGCGCCAGTATTCTTCGAGGTTTTTAGCCCCTGGGAAAATACAGGCCATACCCACAATGGCAACATCCAGTGCTTTGGCTTTATTTTCCGGAGGAGAAGAAAGTGTGGCGTCTAAAATATGTGTATAGTTATTGTCGGCTACATCCTGGTGAAGATCGAGTAGCGACATCACTTCTTTATGCATAGGTGCAATCTGGCCGATCATGTACATGCCCAGGTCAGTTTGTTCAGCTTCGTCGATTTTTACGAGTTCATCGCCGCGTCTTTCTATACCTTTTGCGGCAATACGTAAACGGCCAACATTTAGCGTTTCAAGTTTTGCCCAAATTTCTTTTTTATCCATTCCCTCTGCCTGAAGTTTCTTTTTTTCTTCGTTAAAGAAGGTGGCAAATGAAGAATTTAAACACCTGGTTTCGTGTCCTGGAGCGGTTTCAAGCAGTACGGTTTCGTTTGCCTGCATGGCTTCCTGTTGGAATTTATCTAAAATGGCACCCTTGCTTACGGCTTCTTTGGTATATAAATAAGCGGTGCCCATTAATACACCGATTTTCATTCCTTTGGCTGCCAAAGGAGCAGCCATTACTGAAATGAATGCAGTAGAAAAAGAATCGTGGATGCCACCTGCAAAGAAAACACTRATGCTTTCCGGATTTTCTTCCTTTAACAAACGTTCAATCTGTTTTTCCCACAATACCATGCTCGATAGGGGGCCAACGTGGCCACCACATTCGCGGCCTTCGAATACAAAACGTTTAGCTCCTTCTTTTAAAAACATATCTAAAAGAGAAGCAGAGGGTACATGGAGAAAAGTTTTGATCCCTGCTTTTTCGAAGGGTTTAGCCTGCGATGGCCTTCCGCCTGCAATTAACAAAACAGGAGGTTTCGCATTTAATATATATTCCTGTTGCTCATCTCTAAGTTCTTGTGGTGCAAAACCTAAAATACCTACGCCCCAGGTTTTTTCGCCAGCCAGTTTTTTGGTTTCTTCAATCAGGTTTTTTGCCGATGCACCTTTTAGTAAGGATAACGCTATAAACGATAAGGCACCAGCTTCCGAAACTGCATCTGCAAACGGCGCCACATCGCTTACCCTGGTCATAGGGCCCTGCGCAATAGGATAGGTGATGTTTAAATCTTTAGCAAGCGGGTTATCCGCTTTTATTACATTGATGGCTTTGGCCTGTTTTAAATGGCCGTAAATGGCTTCCTTTATACCAAAAACCAGCTTATCAAGTTTTTTATATTTAGTAACCAGGTCTATCGATAGGGCAATATCCTGACCCATTGGAAGATAATTTGTTTCCAGGTCGTAACCTTTAAAATGTTTTTGAAGGCCATTATAATCAGTATCTTCTGCCAGTGCCGGCGAATTTGGACGGATCAATACGCGAGCTTTATCGATCAGTTTGGTTTCTGTTCCACTTAATTTACCACAAATAGTTTTTAAGTCTTCAGGAGCAGAACATTCTGGGAATAAGGCGAGTTGGCTATCTAAAATGATTCCTGCTGCGCCCTGGGCCATTAAAGAGGCCGCTGTATGAATACCTACACCTCCCTGAACCCAAACCGGAATAGTGGTAATTTCTTTAATAATCCGTTGAAAAAGAACAAAAGAAGATTCGTATGCTACACGGCCAGCACCTTCGTTTCCTTTTACAACAATTCCATTTGCGCCATTAGCTTGCGCAGCCAGTGCCGACTCAAGATCAAAAACCTGGTAGATAATTTTTGCTGATGTTTTACGCTTTAGCACGAAATCATGCGGTGCAATAATTAAACATACTTGGGTAGGAAGATCAATATCAGCCAATTCTACTGAATTGATACTAACACCGAAATCGGAGATACCCTCCGCTATGAGTGAATGAAGGGCATTTTCAGCATCAGCTATGCTATGTCCAAGACTGAGAACCGGAAAGCAATCTGCTTTTTGTAGATTAGAAACCAATCTACTATCAGGGATTTCGAAGGGAGTTACTCCAATAATGGCGTATTTGTTCATGGCTTTAGATTTTTCTACTTCTTCTGTTTGATGGATGACTAAAAGCGAAACATAATGGTTCTTTATGCCTGCCCGTAATACGCAATAACAGAGCTTTTTAGGGCTACGATTAGTGTGTATGATTAATTAGACTAATATACGACTTGGTAAAGTCAAATTGTTTTAAAAATTTATAAATGAATGAACTGAACAGGCGTTTAAAAAGCAACCTATTTTTTCATTTAAAAATGAATTTTATGAACAAAATTCTAATTAATGTTTTCAATTATGGTTCTTTATGTGGTGTATTTAAATTTCAAATACAAAAAAAGACTATCCATATTGAGTTAGTATTAATAATGGGTTAATTTACGGATTTATTTTTATAATGTACTGATTTTATACGTTTTGTGTTGAGGTTTTATAATTTTTTGGCTAAAAATTATTGAATTTTTGTTGATTTAAGTTCGTAAAATGGAGTTTTTGCCTTTACTGCTTCATATTTCTTGGGCTTATAAATTTTTAATTAAAAATTGAAGAAATTTATGTGGTGTTGTGAATGGTTTATGTTTGTAGTATTAATTAGTATTTAAAATCGAATATTTGTTGTTTTGTGAGTTTGCCGACATCGCACTTTTATTAAAAAAACGCTTAAATTTTAAATACACTGTTCATTCTCATTTTAATTGAGAATTGTTTTTATATATTCGTTTATAAATGTCAAACAGACGTTTATTTAACCAGATTTTAGGAAAGCGATATGATGGATTTAATCATCAAACAGATCCTACGTCAAACCTTAAGTATATGAGCATTCAAAAGTTTATTAAGCCATTCATTTTTCTTGGTTTAATTGTCAATCTATCCCAGGCCCAGGAAAAAACCAATTACAAATTTGATTTTGGTACCGGAAAGGTTGCTAAAGGTTATACACCAGTTTTGCCAACTGATGTTTACAGCACAGAAAAGGGTTATGGTTTCGATTTTGATTCGAAAGTTGTGGGCGTAGATTATGGTGGGAAGAATTATTTGACTTCGGATCTGGTAAAAAGTGATAAACCATTTTATTTTTCGGTAGCTGTTCCAGAGGGTAATTACAAAATAACAATCACATTAGGCGATCCGAAAGGACCAGGATTAAGTACAGTAAAAGCAGAATCGAGAAGGTTGATGCTCGAAAATGTGAAAACCACAGCTGGGCAATCGCTAACTAAAACTTTTATCGTAAATATTAAAGATAAACATATTGCCGGCGGACAACTTGTTTCTTTAAAACCACGCGAACTTACCAAACTAGATTGGGATGATAAACTGACTTTAGAATTTGACCATCAAACCGCACTACAGGCGCTTGAAATTACAAAAGTAGACGATCAGGTTACTGTTTTCTTAGCGGGGAACTCGACTGTGGTGAACCAGGATGATGAACCTTGGGCATCGTGGGGACAAATGATTCCCCGTTTTTTTAAACCTGGTGTTGCTATTGCCAATCACGCCGAATCTGGCTTAACACTGGGTTCATTTTTAGGGAGCAAAAGATTAGCGAAGGTTTTAAGTGTGATGAAACCTGGCGATTACCTTTTTATTGAATTTGGACATAACGATCAAAAAGATAAAGGGCCAAACGATGGCGCTTATAAATCATATACCGAAAGGTTAAAAACATTCATTTCGGAAGTGAAGAAAAAAGGAGGGATCCCTGTTGTGGTTACCTCAACCAGTAGAAGGTCTTTTGGCCCGGATGGAAAAATTGTAAACTCTCTTGGCGATTTTCCTGATGCTGCACGTAAGGTTGCTACCGAAGAGAAAGTTGCTTTGATTGATCTGAATGCCATGACATCGACCTTGTTTAATGCTTTGGGCGAAGAGCCATCGAAAAAAGCCTTTGTTCATTATCCTGCTAACAGTTATCCAGGTCAGGATAAGGCATTGGCCGATAACACACACTTTAATCCTTATGGGGCTTATGAAATTGCACAATGCATCATCTTAGGGATTAAAGAACAGAAATTAGGGATTGCGAAATATCTGGTGGATGATCTGCCAAAATTTGATCCGGCAAAACCAGATAATCCTACAGATTGGCACTGGCCAGAGAGCCCCAAAAGCAGTATAGTCAAGCCAGATGGGAATTAAAATGAGCGGTAATTTAATTTTAATATTAACTTTTATTTGCTTTTCTTGTTCCGGACAAAAAAAGCCTGTAATTGAAGTTTATCTGATTGGTGGACAGTCGAATGCAACTGGTCAAGGCTACTTGTCCAATATGGATGATTCGATGAAAGTTGATCGCAGGGTTTTGATTTATCATTCAGGAAAACCTCATCTTAATAGTAATTTTTTACCTGATCAATGGTTTCCATTACATGCTTCTTCAGAATCGCCTGACCGTTTTGGCCCTGAACTGGGTTTTGGATCACAATTACAAAATCTTCGTCCAAAAGCTCGTATTGCCATTATAAAACATGCACATAGTGGTACCAATCTTTATAAACAATGGAATCCAGGAAAGGATCAAAAGGATACAATAAACCAAGGTTTACAATATAAGATATTTATGAGTACGGTTAAATCTGGGTTGGATAGTTTAGTCAAACGTGGTTATCAACCTGTGATTAAGGGCATGTTGTGGCAGCAGGGCGAATCCGATGCTGATAAAGGGGAGGAAGTAAGCAAGAGTTACGGTAAAAACTTGAAGCAATTCAATATTCGCGTCAGGCAGGATTTGAAAACAGCGAATATGCTGTTTGTTTACGGGTATGTTTACCCACCACCCAATAAGGGTATAGCAATAGATGAAGTTCGAAACGGACAGCGTGATGTAGCATCGAGTGCTAAAACATCATTATCTGTCCGCAATGCTTATATTATACTCACCGATGATCTTAGCCAAAGAGCAAGTGATAAAAATACGCGTTATCCAAAAGATCATATCCATTTTGGTACCAAGGGGACCTGGGAGCTGGGATTAAGAATGGCCGAAGAGATAAATAAACATTTAAAATAGACTATCATTTAGCAATGAAAAAAATAATTACCGTTGTATTGTTTACCGCCTTGTATGGAACTACTTTCGGACAGGCGAGCGTACAACCATTTAATTTAACGGAGGTACGTTTGCTTGAAGGACCGTTTAAGCAGGCTCAGGAAACTGACAAAAAATATATGCTTTCGCTTGATGCGGATAAGCTTTTGGCTCCTTATTTACGGGAGGCAGGACTAAAACCTAAAGCAGCATCTTACGGAAACTGGGAAAACACAGGTTTAGATGGGCACATCGGCGGGCATTATTTGTCTGCTCTGGCTTTAATGTATGCTTCAACCGGTGATACAAAGGTTAAAGACCGAATGGAATACATGATTGCCGAACTGGATAAATGCCAGGTAAAAAATGGTGATGGCTATTTGGCAGGTATTCCAGGTGGAAAAGAAATCTGGAAGGAGATCAAAGCAGGCAACATCAAATCGTCAAGTTTTTCGCTGAATGGAAAGTGGGTGCCTTTATACAATATCCACAAAATTTATGCAGGGCTTTACGATGCTTATGCGGTTGCAGGTAATGTAAAAGCAAAGCAGATGCTCCTAAAACTCACCGACTGGTGTGTAGATCTGGTCTCGAATTTATCTGATCAGCAAGTACAGGAACTTCTAAAAAGCGAACACGGTGGGTTGAATGAAACTTTCGCCAATGTTTACGCGATAACGGGTAATCAAAAGTACCTTCAATTGGCGAAGCGGTTTTCGGATCGATCCATTCTAAATCCACTTTTAAAAAATACAGATGCCCTGAATGGTTTGCATGCGAACACACAAATTCCTAAGGTAATCGGTTTTGAGCAGATCGCCTTGTTGGATAAAGACCCTTCCTGGGCAAATGCGGCTGCTTTCTTTTGGAAAACAGTAGTAGATCATAGAACGGTAGCCATTGGGGGAAACAGTGTTAGAGAGCATTTTCATCCGGCCAGTAACTTTTCTTCTATGACAGAATCGCGTGAAGGCCCGGAAACCTGTAATTCCTACAATATGCTTAAGCTCACCAAACAGCTATTTTTGGCAGAGCCTTCTAATACCTATCTCGATTATTACGAACGTACGCTTTACAATCATATCCTCTCTTCGCAGCGGCCAAAAGGTGGTTTTGTATATTTTACACCGATGCGGCCGGGGCATTACCGTACTTATTCGAGTCCACAGGAGAGTTTCTGGTGCTGTGTAGGCTCGGGATTGGAAAATCATGGCAAATATGGAGAGTTGATTTATGCTCATGGTAAGAATGATATGTATGTAAATCTTTTCATTCCCTCTACCTTAAACTGGAAGGAAAAAGGTATTCAGCTTACACAACAAACACTTTTTCCTGATGCAGAAAATACGACAATCAAACTTCAGTTAAAGAACAAGCAACGCTTTACCCTACATTTTCGTCAGCCGGTTTGGATAGAACAGGGAAAAATGACTGTTTTGGTGAATGGAAAAAAAATAACCACCAAAAGTGATGCGAATGGGTATGCCAGTATTGATCGTGTTTGGGCTACTGGCGATGTGATTAACATTTCATTGCCAATGCACACCRCCACTGAGTTTATGCCCGACGGTTCTGATTGGGTGGCCTTTCTTCGTGGCCCGGTTGTGCTCGCTGCGGCGATGGATACATTAAATCAACCTAATTTATTAGCTGATGGCAGTAGGATGGGACATATTGCTTCAGGGCCATTATTCCCGATCAGTGACGCACCACTCGTTACAGGAGCAAAAAATACCTTAGCAAATGAAATTACTTTGATTGATAAAAACAGTTTAACCTTCAGTGCTCAAAATGCGATCTATCAGCCAAAATACAAATCTTTAAAATTGGTTCCTTTTTACACCCTGGCCGAAAAGCGGTATGTGGTTTATTTCCCCTACAGCAGCGCAGAGGCATTGCCAGAGCGTGCAAAGGCGATTAAGCTGGCAGAAGAAGAAAAAATGAAAACGGAACAGCAAACCGTCGATCTGATCAACACTGGAGAGCAGCAGCCAGAATCAGATCACAATTTTAAGGGCGAGCAAACCGACAATGGAACTTATCAGGAAAGGCATTTTAGAAATGGAAAAGCATGGTTTAGTTATGTGCTTAAAAACAAAGATTTATCGGCAAATAAGCTGAGCTTAACTTTTTACGGAAAAGAAA
>NZ_JBFTQI010000075.1:0-18762 GCF_056398925.1 Pedobacter sp. 01T416_2 | reverse complement strand
GGCATATTTGCATGCATTAATATTTTGTAGCAATGAAGTATCTAAAGCAGATATGGCATATAATATTACGTATCAGTATTATAGAAACGCAAACCGAGAAAAATTTGATTTTTGGTGTAAAGAAATAAACCGATGGATTATACCTGAGGACATTTATACAGATAAAATAAAAATGATGGCTAGTAAATTATAACTTACAATTTATTTAGGAGAAGATTTGCCACGTCTTCTCCTGTTTGCGAACCAATTGCTATGCCCATGCCGTTGCACCGCGTAGCACAAAAGATATTTGGCTTAATCTCTTCTATAAGTGGTTCAAGAATTTTTCCAAAAGCCATAATACCGCTCCATCGATAATCGATTTCATAATTCAATTCAGGGAGGATTACGTTTTTTAATAAATCTTCAAGTGCTAGCTGAACAGGCTCAGTTTGGCCAAATTCGGTGGTTTCTTCGGCTTTAAAATCGATATTTCTGCCGCCACCTAATAAAACTCTATTATTTATATTTCTAAAGTAATAATAACCTTTATCGTAGTGGAAGGTGCCTGCTATTTTTAGCTCTTTAATAGGTTTGGTAATTAAAACCTGGCTACGACCAGGACTAATATCAACATCGGGCAATAAGTCTTTTACAAAAGCATTGGTGGTTACAATTAGCCGTTTACTGAAAAAGCTTCCGTTTTTGGTTAGCAATTGCGTACCCTTGTTTTCTTCCTGAATTTGATCAACCGTACAATTATTAAATATGCTAACGCCGAGTTTTTGTGCATATTGAATTAAAGCAAACATCATTTTACCGCTATCAATCTGCGCTTCGTACCGGTTTTCGATTAAGGTGTTGATGCCTTTAAAACCAAAGGAAGTAATTTTCTTATTGGCAAGGCCAAAGGCCTTGGGGCCAACAACATCGTTAATGAGACGGTTATAATGTTCAATTTTGGATACACATTTGTCGGCCAGAAAAATGTCATCATTTTTAAATAATTCGTAGCCGCCTAAACATTGGTAATCAATGGTTTTATCGCCTAATAAATTGCGCAGTTTAAGCAGGCCCTTCCAGCGTTTTTCTATAAGGAGTGCCAGACCATTTAAGCCAGCACATTCTTCTTGCTCAATGAGTTCAGAAATGCTACCGAAGCATGCAAAACCCGCATTTTTGGTGCTGGCGCCTGTTGGTAAAAAGCCCTTTTCGAGTATAGCAATTTTTAAAGCCGGAGCAGTTTTTTTAAGTTGGATGGCAGCATTTAAACCCACAATTCCACTACCGATAACAATGGTATCGTAAGTAAAAAACGACTCCTTCTCCCAATATGAAAACGCTGTTTGCATAGTATAAATGTACTATTTTTTAACAGTCAAATAATATGGGAACGCTTTTTGATATATGTTAAACGAAAAACATACAGAAGAAAATGGGAGTTTATTTAATATTAATCATCCCGGTATTATTGCTGAGCATGTTTGTACAATGGCGATTTAGAAATAAGTTTTCTAAGTATGCCGAAATGCAACTTAGCTCTGGTTTATCGGGCAAAGAGGTGGCAGAAAGAATGCTACATGATAATGGGATATACGACGTGAAGGTGATGAGTACCGAAGGACAACTAACAGATCATTACAATCCATCAGATAAAACTGTTAATTTAAGTACAGATGTATATTATAGTCGAAGTGTAGCGGCGGCGGCTGTAGCGGCCCACGAATGTGGCCATGCCGTGCAACAGGCGAAATCGTATAACTGGCTTAATTTAAGAAGCAGTATGGTTCCGGTGGTAAGTATTTCATCTAATCTTTTACAATGGGTATTATTAATTGGTGTATTGTTAATAGGCTTTACCGGAAATCCAATTGTTTTGGCAATTGGTGTAGTAGGTTTAGCGCTGGTAACCATATTTAGTATCATTACCCTACCAGTCGAATTTGATGCCAGTAACCGCGCATTGGCCTGGCTAAAAAATAATAACGGTGTAATGCAAACACAAGAAGAAAATGCGCAGGCTAAAGATGCACTTTGGTGGGCAGCCATGACTTATGTGGTAGCGGCTGTTGGTGCATTAGCCAATTTATTGTATTACGCATCAATGCTTTTTGGACGAAGCAGAGATTAAAAGAGATATCTAATTATGAAAAGCACAGAGCGGCCGGGTTAATCCTGGCCGTTTTTGGTAGCCGTCACCTGTCCCGAATGTTCGGGATCTGGGTCTTTTTTGCATAGATTGATATATGTAAAGTTTAAATCAAACATAGGTTATATCTAGTTTTTGGAAAGCAGGTTTTGTGGTGCTTAGGTAAGCTCCGGTCCCGCTCCCGCTTCTGCCGATAGAAAAAATCGGCATCCCGCTCTGATCGGGTTTAGGTGGCTAGGTTAGTAATAGTATTTAGGGTTGCAGGGTGCACAAAAAATTGCAGGCATCATGCTGTTAAACCTTTAATAGTTGCAGCAAAACTGCGGTTTAAACCTGATTGACGTGAAAAGCCCACAGCGGCAGCGAGGACTTGAAACAAAAAGCAGGGCTAACA
Source organism: Pedobacter sp. 01T416_2 (assembly GCF_056398925.1). NCBI lineage: Bacteria > Pseudomonadati > Bacteroidota > Sphingobacteriia > Sphingobacteriales > Sphingobacteriaceae > Pedobacter > Pedobacter sp. 01T416_2. The sequence goes on along the minus strand of NZ_JBFTQI010000075.1, from coordinate 16,240 downwards.
TTAAAATAAAATGCTGAAATTGATTTCTACCTACATATAATTTAATAAGCTAAGTTGATAGGTTTTTAGCTTCTTCTCTCACGCGCACGTCATGCTGAACTAGAGATTTAATATTAGTAGGATTAGTTCAATTTATAAGGAGCGATTAACTGAAATTCTGGAATATCAACCTCGAATTCAGATCCATCTATATCACGTTTCATTAAGTAGGCACCTTTCATGCTGCCCATATCGGTTTTTAGATTACAGCCTGAAACATATACATGTGTTTCGCCAGGTTGAATAATGGGCTGTAAACCAACAACACCCTCACCCTCTACCTCTCTTCGGCTACTGTTCGAATCGAAAATAAACCACTGACGGCGCATTAATTGAACAGCATAATCAGAAAGATTAGAAATTTCTACGCGATAAGCGAACATATAATGCTCGTTGGCCGGATTTGAATATTCTGGCTGGTACACTGTTTCTACCGAAACCTTAACCCCGTCTGTAATAGCTGTAACCATGATGATTTACGAATGTATAAAAAAACCTTTCAAAAATCAAGCCAGTACTTTAGTGGCATCGTAGTCGRCAAATTTTTCTGCCACTTCTTCTAAAATACTGTAAATGTTGTTGATATCTGGCTCGGCCACCAAACGCATACGGTAAGGTTTAAAATCCGGTAAGCCTTTAAAATAGTTTGCATAATGGCGGCGCATTTCGAAGATTCCGGTTTTAGGGCCTTTCCATTCTAACGATTTATCTAAATGTGTTCGACAAACTTCAATGCGTTCTTCAATAGTTGGTCCGGCAAGATGTTCGCCTGTTTTAAAAAAGTGTTTTACCTCGCGGAAAATCCATGGGTAACCGATTGCGGCACGGCCGATCATAATGCCATCTATCTCATATTCCATGCGCCAGGCCGCTGCTTTTTCAGGACTATCTACATCGCCGTTACCAAAAATCGGTATTTTGATGCGTGGATTGCGTTTAATCTCCCGGATAAGTGACCAATCGGCCTCCCCTTTATATAACTGCGCTCTTGTTCTGCCGTGAATGGTAAGTGCCTGAATACCCACGTCCTGAAGCCGCTCGGCCACTTCGTAAACATTTTTGGTGTTATCATCCCAACCAAGGCGGGTTTTAACGGTAACCGGCAAATGTGAAGCTTTAACAACAGCTTCGGTCATTTTTACCATTTTATCGATATCCTGTAAAAGGCTAGAACCAGCACCTTTACACACAACGTTTTTAACCGGACAGCCATAATTAATGTCAACCAGGTCAGGTCCTGCTGCAGAGGCAATTTCTGAGGCTTCACGCATATGATCGATATCGCCACCAAAAATCTGGATGCCAATTGGCCTTTCGTATTCAAAAATATCAAGCTTTTGTCTGCTTTTTGCAGCATCGCGGATCAAACCTTCCGAAGAAATAAATTCGGTGTACATCATATCAGCCCCGTTTTTTTTGCATACATAACGGAACGGCGGATCGCTCACATCCTCCATTGGAGCCAGTAATAACGGGAACTCACCTAAATCTATATTTCCTATCTTAACAGACATTTTCTATCTTCAACGATTAATAAAACATACAAAGGTACAAATAATGAATTTTGTAACACCTAACAGAGAGGAAATCAATCCTTTCTTACAATTACTTTTACTTTTATTTTACGCAGTTACGGGCGGACTTGTATTTGGGATTCTAGCTATTATCATTGTTTTACTGATGTATGGCTTAGGAGTAGTAAGTAATTTGGACATGCTTTTAGCTGGTGATACTAAGTATATTGCTGGTTTTAAAGTGATACAAATATTAAGTTCGATCGGAACATTTATTTTACCTCCAATTGCCCTGGCCTTAACAGAAAGGAAAAAAGTAACAGAATTTTATCTTTTCAAACAACCAAAATTCTTATTAGTTGTGCTTGTTCTGGCAATTATGATACTGAGTATGCCATTTATGGAATGGACAGTGATTTGGAACCAAAAAATGGTTTTGCCTGATTTTTTACATAAGATAGAACAGTGGATGAAGGAGAAAGAAGCTATTGCAATGAAAATGACAATTCAATTGATCACTGTACGAAGTAATTTCGATTTCATTGTAAACCTCGTTATGATTGCTGTAATACCTGCAATTGGCGAAGAATTAATGTTTCGTGGAGGTGTGCAACGATCGTTAAACAGGGCTTTTGAAAACCCAGATCTAGCTATTTGGTTATCGGCCATAATTTTCAGTGCCATCCATATGCAGTTTTATGGTTTTGTGCCACGTATGTTATTGGGTGCAGGTTTTGGCTACCTGTATTATTATAGCGGAAGCATCTGGTATGCCATGCTGGCGCACTTTATAAACAACGCCTATGCGGTTTGTGCAGCTTTTTATAYGCAAAAACACCATATGCCACTTGATAAWGCTGATGAACCGATCGGTTTTCCATGGTATGGCTATTTAATTAGTGCAATAATTACCATAGCTTTGTTCAAAATTTTTAAAGATAGCGCAACACGTGAGCGAAAATTGGGTTAAAGTATATACCACCAGCGATGCCTTTGCGGCCGAGGTATTAAAACAGGGATTAACAGAAGCCGGAATTCCGGCAGTAACGATAAATAAACAGCTCTCGGCATATAATATTGGCGAAATAAATGTTTTGGTGAATAAGGTAGATTTCGATAAAGCCATAGAATACATCGTTGAAAACGAAATTGAATAGTGATGATGACCTTAAACCTTACACCCTTTACCTCTTACCTTAAATGAAAACCAGGGCAATAACCGCTTTCTTTTTTACCATTGTAATGCTTGGCTCTATCCTTCTGGGGAGCTACACTTTTACCATATTTTATCTTGTTTTAAGTGTTTTGGCTTTGTTTGAATTTTACAAGCTGATTAAAAACTCTGGCATCAGGCCAAACCGAAATATCGGTTTGGCAGCTGGCTCATTAGTGTTTTTAATGGCCGCTGGCTTACATTACCTTAAATACGATGTGAAGTATTTGCTGCTTTGTATCCCGTTAATTTTCTCAGTTTTTATCACAGAGTTATACAAAAAGAACAAAATTCCATTCGCCAACATCTCGTACACTTTTGTTGGCTTTGTTTATGTAACCATTCCATTCTGTTTTTTTCATGCTCTGGGCTTTTTGAAAAACTGGAACGAATATAACTTTCATCTTCCTCTAGCATTTTTGCTAATGCTTTGGGCAAACGATACAGGCGCCTACCTTTTTGGTGTAAAATACGGGAAACGTAAATTATTTGAGCGCCACTCGCCAAAGAAAAGCTGGGAAGGATTTTTCGGAGGGATGTTCACCAGTGTTTTGGTCGCTTTTGGTTTATCATTTCTGTTTACCGAAAGTCCAGCTTGGGTTTGGATCGGTATGGCTGTGTTGATTGCAAGCTTTGGTACGTTGGGCGATTTAGTAGAATCGATGCTTAAGCGCAGTTTAGATACGAAAGATAGCGGCGGTTTGTTACCGGGGCATGGAGGTTTGTTAGATCGTTTTGATGGATTGTTATTGTCTGCTCCTGTGGTTTATGCCTATCTGTATCTGATTTTGTATTAAAATTGACTTATCTATCGTCCTCGTTTGTAACGAGAATGAATGAGATCCACATTTGTAATGTGGTTATGCTATTAGCGATACAATCGCTATTCTCGCTAATCCTCGTTACAAACGAGGACTATGTTCAGTAGTAGCTATTACAACATAATACGCTCTTTCTATCTTTTCACCGGTTTTACTTTGTATCTGCTCTAATTTTTTGAGCGTATTTTTAATGGCAAACCCCGCTTTTTCTAATAGTTCTTTTACGGATTCTACATTGTAAAGTGTAAAACCATAGGGCGTAAACGGGAGATTTTTCATGAAATTTTTATCAGCAAAACATATAGTCAAAGTGCCGTCAGGTTTTAGTGTTCGCTTAATTTCGTTGAGGTATTCACTTGGATTTGTCCAAAAGTAGATTGTATTAACCGTAAAAATTTTATCAAAACGATCATCCTCAAATGGCAATGTAATGCCATCTGTTAGTTGAAAGTGAACCTTCCCTTTTGTTATGAAATCCTGATTGATCTTTTCAGCCTCGGCAATAATGGTTGCAGAAATATCAGCACCGAAATAATGGAGGTTTTCGGCTTGCGATAATAAGTGGGCAATATGCCCGCCGTTACCATGACCGATTTCCAAAACAGTTTCATCGCTTTGAAGGTTTAATGCCTCAATTGCAGAAGTAGTCATGCCGATATTATTGGTATGCATCATTTCACCTGTTTTAATGCCGTGTTCGCCTTCAGGGCAACCCAATTGTTTGGCAATATTTTTTAAGTCTTCTTCAGAAAGTTGCTGTTCCATAATCAAATTTAAAAATTTAGGCATTATGATTTTTACATCGTTTTGGCCAAAGCTTATAAGATTATTTAATCACTTGAACTGGCTTTTTATTTTCATCAATGGCCACAAAAGTAAAATCGCCATGAACGGCCAATTCTCTTCCTTCGGCATACATCTGTTCGATATAAATTTCTACATTAACCTTTAAACTGGTATTACCAACGTGGCTTACCTTACCGATAAGCTCTACAATTGAGCCTGCCGGAATTGGTTTCTTAAAATCTATCCTGTCGCTGCTTACGGTAACCATGATCTGACGGCTAAAACGGGTTGCAGTAATAAAAGCAACTTCGTCCATTAAATGCATGGCTGTTCCGCCGAAAAGGGTGTCGTAATGATTTGTTGTATTTGGGAAAACGGCTTTAAAAATGCTGGTTTTAGAATTTTCTATTCTTTCTTCTAGGGTCATGGGTTAAATATAGGTGCTGTAAAAAGCTTTGGCAACTTTCTGGTTATTTTTAGTAGAAAATTGCCAAAGTAAAAGGCTTGCGTATGAGAAATGGATACTGGAAGTGCAAAAATAAATGTGCTTTCAGTATTTCTGGCAATGCAATTAAGTGGTGAAATAACTAAAAAGATGTCATCCTGAGTTTGATGAAGGACAGTCTTTTTAATTATTTCACGATAAGGGTCTTCGACAAGCTCAGACTGACAACAATCGAATTCTTAACTTAATAGTATTGGTTTCTCCATGGCAAAATAGAATTAATTCACCTGAAGATCTGCCGCAAGTACCKCTTCGGCTTTACGCATTTCTTTTGCGGCTTCAACCATTTCTATTAGTGCCTTTTTGGTTTCGTCCCATCCACGGGTTTTTAAACCACAATCAGGGTTTACCCAGAGTTGCCCGGAGGGAATAACAGCCTTTGCTTTTTTGAGCAACTGAACCATTTCTTCCCTCTTCGGAACCCTTGGAGAGTGAATATCGTATACACCTGGGCCAATTTCGTTTGGATATTTAAAATCGGCAAATGCGTCTAATAATTCCATTTGCGAACGTGAGGTTTCGATGGTGATTACGTCGGCATCCATATCGGCAATGTTTTGGATGATATCGTTAAATTCCGAGTAACACATGTGTGTGTGGATCTGCGTATCATCTTTCACGCCGCTCGCTGAAATTTTAAAGGCTTTAACCGCCCAGTTCAGGTAAGTTTGCCAATCAGCTTTGCGCAATGGTAAACCTTCTCTAATGGCAGGCTCATCAATCTGAATGATTTTTATCCCTGCATTTTCCAGGTCGCAAACCTCATCACGGATGGCCAATGCAATTTGGGTACAGGTTTCTGATCTTGGTTGATCATTACGTACAAATGACCATTGTAAGATGGTTACAGGACCTGTGAGCATACCTTTCATATATTTCGAAGTAAGCGACTGTGCATAGGCCGTCCATTTTACCGTCATGGGTTTCGGACGCGAAACATCACCAAAAATGATCGGTGGTTTTACACAGCGTGAACCATAACTCTGTACCCAGCCATTTTTGGAGAAAGCAAAACCATCTAGCTGCTCACCGAAGTATTCAACCATATCGTTACGCTCAAATTCGCCATGAACCAAAACATCCAGATCGATTTCTTCCTGCCAGTTTACGGCTTTTGCGGTTTCTTTCGCAATAAGATCATCATATTCTTCAACTGTAAAAGTTCCATTTTTAAGCTTTGCTCTCCAGCTTCTTACTTCTGCCGTTTGCGGAAACGACCCGATGGTTGTGGTGGCGTAACTTGGCAGATTGAGTTCCTGTTGTTTAATTTTTCTGCTCGAAAATGGACTTAAACGTTCTGCATCCTGCTCTTTTAATCCTAAAACACGTTGTTTAACTTCAGGATTGTGGATGATTTTAGAAACTTTACGGTTAGCAATCGCGATCTTATTTTCCTCAAGTTTTTGCAGGGTAGATGCAGGGCTTTCGTTGGTGATCAGTTTTTTTAAGGTAGCTACCTCTGCAATTTTTTGTTTCGCATAGGCCAGCCACTGTTTAATTTCGGCCGAAAGGTTTTGCGCATTGGTTTCATTGTCTAAATCAACCGGTGAGTGGATTAGGGAACAAGATGGGGCGATCCACACCTTATCGAAGCCCCTTTTTTCTACAGCTTGATTAATGATTGAAGCAGATTTCTCGAAATCATTTTTCCAGATGTTTCTTCCGTCTACCAAACCTAACGAAAGGATGGTATCTTCTTTTAACGAAGCTAAAACATCCGTCAATTGACCTTCAGCTCGTACCAGGTCGATATGTAAAACATTTACCGGGAGTGATGTAGTTAGCGCTAAATTATTGCCCAAGCCCTCAAAATAAGTAGCCAAAACAATTTTTAACCTGGGAAAAGCTTTTCTGATCTCTTTATAGGCATATTCGTAAGCTTTCTTGTCTTTTTCGGTAAGGTCTAAAGTCAAAAAAGGTTCATCAAACTGAACATATTCTACATCCAAAGCATCCAAGCGGGATAATATCTCGATATAAACCGGAAGGAGATTTTTGATCAGATCGATCTTTTCAAAGCCAGCTTCCTTTTCTTTTCCCAATAAAAGGTAAGAAACAGGACCGATTAAAACGGGTTTGGTGGTAATGCCCAATTGTTTTGCCTCGTAAAACTCATCGATAATTTTTGTAGAGAAAAGTTTAAAAGGCTGGTCTTTGTAAAACTCAGGAACGATATAATGGTAATTGGTATCGAACCATTTGGTCATTTCCATCGCTACCAAATCCAATCCTTCTTTTTGATAACCTCTTGCCATAGCAAAATAGAGATCAAGCTCTGAATTTCCTTTTTTCAGGATCACTTCGTTGTACCTTTTCGGGATCGCGCCAAAAGTTAAAGAATGATCGAGCACGTGATCGTAAAAAGAAAAGTCATTCGAAGGAATGATATCAATTCCGGCTTCTTTTTGAAGGTTCCAGTTTTCGTGGCGAATGTTTTTTCCCACCTGAAGTACATTTTTGTACCCAGTTTTATCTGCCCAGTAATTTTCGCAGATTTTCTTTAATTCCCTTTGGCTACCTATTCGCGGATAGCCCAGATTTTGCGTTAGCATCTCTTTTAAAGATTAAGTAAATAAATCGTTTAAAAGCCCTTAAAGCAATATTTTATAATGTTTTTTTGTTAGAAATAAAAAAGGAAAGGTTAGCGCACACACAGCCTACTCATCAGCAAAAAGCTTAAAGCAAGCATATAAAATGGTTAATTTTATGGTGTACAATCAGACCTGACCAATTACTTTATAACGCGAAAGCACCGTCAATTCAATATAGGCAGGTCTCCTGACTTATTCCCGATCTTATCGCCTTCCCATCCCGGTAAACGGCACAGTGGCATGAATGATAAGACCGTTGTCTTTTTTAACAAAAGACAGAATTTACAGTTGCGCGACAGCTCGTGATTTGCACACGATTCCCTATTAATCCCGGTTGTATTCCGGGAACCTGTATCGGTTGATGAAAAATAAAGTTAAGAACTTACATCAGGACAAATGTATGGATTAGGATTTAAAACTTGTAACAAATTTACAGCAAGCCGTTTTTGGACCTTATTCTCTACTATATTTGATTACCTAACTAAACACCCTTATTATGATAAAAATCTACTTTAAAAGGCTTTGTATTGCTTTTTTAATGGTAAATAGCTGTGCGGTGCTGGCGCAGGAAGTGCCAACGCCAAAATCGCATTTTGGTTTTGATATCGGCGACGATTATCAATTGGCCAATTATACCCAAACAGAAGCTTATTTTAAGAAACTCGCGGCAAGTTCTGACCGCATTAAACTAGTTGATATTGGCAAAACCGAAGAAGGCAGAAGTCAATATATGTTGATTGTTTCTTCACCAGAAAACCTCAAGAAATTAGCGCGTTACAAGGAAATTTCGCAACAGCTGGCGCATGCAGAAATTACACCTGAGCAGGCAAAAGCATTAGCCCAGGAAGGTAAAGCAGTAGTTTGGATAGATGGTGGCTTGCATGCCAACGAGGTGGTGGGTGCGCATCAGCTGATCGAAACTGCTTATGAGTTTGCCTCCAGGAAAGACCCTGAAACCCTGCGTATTTTGGATAACGTAATCATTTTGTTTACCCATGCCAACCCTGATGGACAAGAATTGGTGAGCAATTGGTACATGAGAGAGAAAGACCCCAAAAAAAGAACAACCTCAGGTTTGCCTGTTTTGTACGAAAAGTACGCAGGTCACGATAACAACCGCGATTTCTTTATGTTAAACCTTAAAGAAACACAGAATATCGGTCGCCAGCTTTTTGTGGAATGGATTCCGCAGATTATGTATAACCACCATCAGGCTGGTCCGGCAGGAACCGTTGTTGCAGGCCCACCTTATCGCGATCCTTTCAATTATGTTTTCGACCCAACGCTGTTAACCAGTTTAGATGCCGTTGGCGCAGCCATGCACAACCGTATGAATGTAGAAAACAAACCTGGTTATACCCAACGTGGAGGATCGGTTTATTCTACCTGGTACAATGGCGGACTAAGAACCACAACATATTTTCATAATATGATTGGGCTCCTGACCGAAATTATCGGGAACCCTACACCTTCTGAAATTCCGTTAATTCCTTCGAGATTATTGCCGAACGGCGATTCGCCAAACCCGATTACCCCGAGGAAATGGTACTTTAAAAACTCGATTGACTATTCAGTATCGTTAAACTATGCCGTTTTAAATTACGCACAACGTTACCGTGACGAATTGTTGTACAACATTTACCAGATGGGCAGAAATTCGATAGAGCGTGGTAAAAAAGATACCTGGTCTTTTTCTCCTAAAAAAATAGAAGCCATTAATAATGCGGCAAAAGGTGAAAAAGGTGGCCCGATTGCTGGAGGTGATGATGATTTTGGCTCCCGGCGTCAGCTTAGCATGAAAGCTTTTGATACGGTGATGAAGGCTCCTGTAAACAGAGATCCGCGCGGATATATTTTAAGCGCCGATCAGCCGGATTTTAATTCTGCCGTTAAATTTTTAAACGCTTTGATCAGAACAGGTGTTGTGGTTCAAAAAGCAACCGCTTCATTTGCCGTTGCAGGAAAAAATTATCCTGCCGGAAGTTATATCGTAAAAACCGATCAGGCTTTTCGTCCGCATGTTTTAGATATGTTCGAACCGCAAGATCACCCAAATGATTTTAAATATGAAGGAGGCGCACCAATTCCGCCATATGATGCTGCCGGATATACTGCAGTGAACGACCTTTTGAAAAATAAAGTTGAAGTTTACCGTTCGACTGAAAATGGCGATTTTTATGTTTCTTCAGCAGGGAAATCAATATTGGAAAAAGCAAACATCAAACTGAAAAGTGCTGCCGCTCCAAAAGATAAAATTAAAATCTCTCCCAGAAAAATTGCCCTTTGGGATACCTATGGAGGTTCTATGGCCTCAGGGTGGGTGCGCTTTTTAATGGAGCAATACCATTATAACGCAACAGTAATTTATCCGCAGGATATAGATGCGGGGAACTTAAAATCTAAATACGATGTAATTGTTTTTGTAGGTGGCGCGATCCCATCGGTACAAGGAGGAGGGTTTGGAAACAGGTCTTTCGGACCAAAGGCAGAAGAAGTTCCTCAAGAGTTTAGAAACCGTTTGGGAAGGATTACTGCAGACAAATCGATCCCTGAATTAAAGAAATTTTTGGAAGCGGGGGGGAATATTGTAGCTATTGGCAGTAGCACCAATTTAGCTTACCATTTAAATCTTCCAGTTCGGAATGCAATGGTCGAAATCGTAAACGGAGAGGAAAAGAGATTACCCGCCGAAAAATATTATGTTCCCGGAAGCGTTTTAAATGTTGGTGTAGACACAACTTTGCCAACAACCTGGGGCATGGAAAAGGAAGCTGACGTATATTTTGACAATAGCCCCGTTTTTAAGCTCACAGGCGACGCCATTGTGGCTGGAAAGATTAAACCTTTAATGTGGTTCGAAAATGCCACTCCGCTGCGCAGCGGCTGGGCCTGGGGGCAGGCTTACCTGCAAGATGGTGTAACGGCCTTTGAAGCGAAGGTTGGTAAAGGCAAACTGCTTGCTTTTGGGCCAGAAATTGCTTTTCGAGCACAAACCCATGGCACTTTTAAGCTGATATTTAATCAGTTGTACAAGTAGTTACAGTAATTATAAATGAAAGCCACTATCCTAAACGATAGTGGCTTTTTACTTTAGCCTTACCATAGGCAAGTATAATCACCTTAATTTTGTGCTATGAAAGTAGAAATTTGGTCGGACGTAATGTGTCCGTTTTGCTATATCGGGAAAAGACATTTTGAACAGGCGATAGAAAAATTACCTTTCAAAAATGAAATTGAGGTGGATTGGAAGAGCTATCAGCTTAATCCAGAGTATCACAATACCAATAACGAATCGGTGTACGATTACCTTTCGCGGAGTAAGGGAATGCCAATAGAGCAAGCTAAGCAAATGACCAAACAGGTTGTGGATATGGCTGCAAATGCTGGTTTGAAGATAGATTTTGATACGAATATCCCTGCCAATACCTTCAACGCGCATCGTTTGATACATTTGGCGGCAAAACATAACCTTCAGGATTTAGCCGAAGAAAAACTGTTTGAAGCGCATTTCGTAAACAGTAAAAATATCGGTGAAACGAGTGTTTTGGTTGATCTTGCCGTAGAAATTGGCTTGGATAAAGATGAGGCCGAATCAGTTCTGAATGGAAATGAGTTTGCTGAAGCTGTTCGTTATGATATTTATGAAAGCCAGAATTTAGGAATCCGTGGTGTGCCTTATTTTGTAATGGACCGCAAGTACGGTGTTTCCGGTGCTCAGCCTGTTCAGGCTTTTACCGATGCGCTTACCCAAAGTTTTACGGAATGGAAAGACGCTCAGCCTAAAACTACACTGACTTCATTAAACAAAAATGATGATGCGGTTTGTGATGAGAATGGCTGTGAGATATAGATTTGTTTCCCGCAGATTAAGCTGATCAACGCAGATTTTTTCTGCGAAAGCCATTTTGATCTGCGGTTTTTACAGATTAGTCGTCACCTCGACTGGAGCGCAGCGCAATGGAGAGGTCTATTCAAAACGGTCGTCTTTCCCGCGCAGGCGGGAATCTTATATGCAACCTGCGACCCTACTAAGGCATTACGATTCCCAATCAAGTTGGGAATGACGATTCCTCTATACCTGCCACCATCACTTTTTGGTTCGGGAAGACAATAGCCCGGAATAAATGTTCGCATTAACCTATCATTCTTAACTACCGATTTTGATTCTTCAATGGCGTTAACAGATACTCTAAACCATTCACCCGAATTTCGAACATCGTAGCCAATAAATCGCCCAATTTCCCTTTTGGGAAGCCTTTATCCTTATACCAAAGCAAATAACTTTCGGGGATATTGCAGATCAGGTAACCTTTGTATTTTCCATAAGGCATTTGCATTTTCACTAAATCGAGCAATAAGGTTGGGTCCATGGTTAATCGATTAGTTCTAAAGTTTGAATTGCTTCTTCAACAGTACTTATGTTATCAAAAGCAATTCTTAATGTATTTTTTACTTCTTTTAAATTACACATACGTGGGTGGTTCTGCGCAAAAGTTAAAATCTTGGTAAAGGTATTCGAATCGAAATAAGTAGATTGTTTATCGCTTAAGAAATATCCGCGCAAACTATTTTTCTTAAAACTAATTTTCTCGAAACCCAATTTCTTGCCCAACCATTGCAAACGTACCACACTGAGCATGGTTTTTACCTGTGGCGGAACAGGACCGAAACGATCGGCCAAATGTTTTTCAAAAATGGCTAATTCCGCTTCATTATCGAGTTTAGAAAGCTCGGTATATAAATTGTAACGCTCGGTAATATTGGTAATGTATGCGTCAGGGATATATAGTTCCAAGTCGGTATCTACCTGCGTAAAGCCTACAAACGGACGGGCAGGTTCATTTTCGAACAGACCTTTAAACTCAGCTTCTTTTAATTCCTGGATGGCTTCATCCAATATCTTGTGGTACATCTCAAACCCGATTTCGGCAATAAAACCACTTTGTTCGGCGCCCAATAAATTACCACTTCCACGGATATCCAGATCGCGCATGGCCACGTTAAAGCCGCTTCCCAAGTCAGAAAACTCTTCAATGGCGCTTAAACGCTTCCGGGCTTCAGAAGTTAAAGTTGATAATGGCGGCGAAAGCAAATAACAGAAAGCTTTTTTGTTGCTCCTACCTACCCGGCCACGCATCTGATGCAAATCACTCAAACCAAACATGTGCGCATGGTTAATAATGATGGTATTGGCATTTGGAATATCTAAACCTGCTTCTATAATAGTTGTGGCTACCAGAACATCTTTTTCACCATTAATGAAATCGAGCATTACATCTTCGAGTTGATCGCCATCTAACTGCCCGTGCGCAATACCGATCCTCGCTTTTGGAACCAGTTTCTGGATCAATCCACCCAATTGCATCAGATCATTTACACGGTTATGGATAAAGAAAACCTGTCCGCCGCGGTCTAACTCGAACTGAACGGCCTCTTGAATCAGTTTATCGTTAAAAACATGTAACTCGGTACTCACTGGTTGCCGGTTTGGTGGCGGCGTACTGATGATGGATAAATCTCTTGCCCCCATTAAAGAAAAATGCAGTGTTCTCGGGATCGGAGTCGCGGTAAGTGTTAAAGTATCAACGTTTACCCTTACAGCTTTTAACCTTTCTTTTGCAGTAACGCCAAATTTCTGCTCTTCATCAATAATCATGATGCCGAGATCCTTAAACTTTACATCCTTGCTTAGCAAACGGTGTGTGCCGATTAATATATCAACCTTACCAGCTGCGGCTTCGGCAAGGGTATCTTTAATCTGTTTACTGGTTTTAAAACGGTTAATGTAATCAACCGTAACCGGGAAATCTTTTAAACGCGACGAAAAAGTTTTGAAATGTTGTAAAGCCAAAATTGTGGTAGGCACTAAAATAGCGGCCTGTTTACCTTCTGCTACTGCTTTAAATGCAGCACGTACTGCAATCTCTGTTTTTCCGAAACCAACATCACCACAAACCAAACGATCCATTGGATGTGGTGATTCCATATCCTTTTTCACGTCTTGGGTAGCCTTTAACTGATCGGGAGTGTCCTCATAAATAAAAGAAGCCTCCAGTTCAGTTTGTAAATAGCTATCTGGCGAAAATGCCGTTCCGGCCTGGGTTTTGCGCAAAGCATAAAGCTTGATCAAATCCCGGGCGATATCTTTAACTTTTTTTTTAGTAGTTTTTTTTAGCTTATCCCAGGCATCAGTACCCAGCTTATTCATCTTGGGTACTCCACTCTCTTTGCCACTGTATTTGGCAATGCGGTTTAACGAGTTGATGTTTACATAAAGCAGATCGTTATCCGCATAAATTAAACGGATCATCTCCTGGGTTTTACCATTTACCTCAACCTTTTCAAGCCCGGCATATTTGCCGATGCCATGATCGATGTGGGTAACATAATCGCCGGATTTTAGTTCTCGAAGATCTTTTAGAGTAATGGCCTGGCTTTTCTGATAGCCTTTTTTAAGCTTGTATTTATAGTAACGATCAAAAATCTGGTGATCGGTATAAAATGCCGTCTGGATCTGTGGATCTATAAAACCCTCGCGAAGCATGCTGTTAATTGGCGTAAACTTGGCCGTTTTATCAATATCCTCTAAAATAGCATATAACCGCTCGATCTGTTTTGGCGAATCGGTAAAAATAAAATTAACAATGCCGGCTTTTTCATTTTCCTTAAGGTTGTGAATGAGTAGATTGAAATCTTTATTGAATGAAGGTTGTGGCTTGGTTTCAAACTCAAAACGGTTATCCGTTTTATAAAAAAACTGCTTTCCAAATTCTATCAAAGGAAAATCCTGAAGATGATCACCCAACAATTTTTCGTCTGTAAAGGCAAACTTAGGGTCGATCCATTCAGGGTTTTGGGTTTTATCTGTTATAGATAAAGCTTTCCAAAGTTCAACGGCTTTTTTATAGCCAGCTTTAATAATATCAAGGGTAAACTCAACATCTTTAAACCAGAGCTGTGTATCCTGATCGATATAATCGAGGATGCTGATATTGCTTTCGGTCAAAAATTTCGCCTGAACGTTTGGCACAATTGTAAGCGACTTAACATCGGCAACCGAAAGCTGACTTTCAATTTCAAAGCTCCTGATGCTTTCTACCTCATCACCAAAAAACTCAATACGGTAAGGCAAATCAGATGAAAAAGAGAATATGTCTACAATACCGCCGCGGATAGAAAATTGGCCTGGTTCGTAAACAAAATCTCTTCTATCAAAATCGTAATCAATTAAAAATTCGTTGATAAAATCAATGCCCAACTTGGCGCCTAAACTAATTTCTAAAGTGTTTTTTTCTAAAGCAGAGCGGTCAATAACCTTTTCGGCGATGGCTTCGGGATAAGAAACCACAATTTTTCCGTATTCCGAATCGTGATTCAGTTCGTTCAAAACCTCCGCACGGGCCAAAACGTTGGCCGTATCTACTTGTGTAAAATCAAATGATTTGCGGTAAGAAGAAGGAAACAATAAAACCTGTTTATCCAAAACGCTTTCCAGGTCAGACTGAAAATAAGCAGCTTCTTCTCTATCCGGTAGAACGAACAGTAGGGGTTTATGTAATATAAAGTAAGAAGACAGGGCAACAATAGCATCGGCCGAACCCACCAATCCCTTTAATTGTATCTTTGGGTTTTTGCTGCTGTTCAACGCTTTGGTAAATTGGGTTACCCTATCGTCGGTTTTGTATCTGTTTATTAAATCGCGAATGTTCAAGGCACAAAAATAAGCTTATCTTTTAATATTAACCTGCAATTTGTGTAAAGGTTTTTTTAACTATTTTTGGCTGGGTTACGGTGTTGAAAAACAAAAAGCAAAATAAATAAGATCTTTTGTTAGATTCCATTACTCGTTTTGTCGAAATATATCCCCCATTCGTCGATTAAGGGCAAATTGATGTAACAAAGGTGGTGTTATAACCTCTAAATTGTATAAAAAGTGAAACAATGAAGTACATTAAAAGCTTTCCACTAGAACTTTTTTTCTGGGTAGCAGCTTTAGTATTACTGGCAACAACGAATGGCCACGAGCATCACTTCACACTTTGTCCGCTAGCCAATTTAGGTTTTGAGGATTGGTGTCCGGGATGTGGTATAGGCAGGTCAATCAGTCATATTTTACATGGCGAGTTTACCAAAAGCTTTTCCGAACATTGGTTTGGGTTTCCGGCACTTTTGATTATAGTTTATAGAATTTACACATTGATAAAAAATAAAAAAACGTTTAAAATTTCAACCACAAATACATAGCAACCATGGATATATTTCAATCACCTCTAATGTCGTTACCAGGTATAACGCCAGAAGAATTCTCATACTTACAACAAGCTACCACCGGATTAACCGAACAACAGTTGCGTAACTTCTTAATGGTTTACAGCAGCAAAAGGAAAAATCCATCAGATATGCTAATTTTCTGTTTAATCGGTTTATTTGCTGTCCCAGGATTACAAAGGTTTATCATCGGGCAGATCGGAATGGGTATTTTATACCTCTTAACCGCAGGTTTATGTTTTATCGGATCGATCATCGATGTCGTAAACCACAAAACCCTTGCTTTTGAACATAACCAAAAAATGGTTTTCGAAAGCTTGCAGATGGTAAGAATGGGCGGTTTTCAGTAAACTTTCACTTTTAGGATCCTTAATAATTTTTTGAAAAGCAAAGACAGCGCAATTATTAATGTTCGTCCCGCCATACACGACAAGTCCGCACCCAATGAAAAATTGGGTTTGCGGGCTTTTTGTTTCTGTCGGGTTTGTAAACCTGGGTTTGTT
>NZ_JBFTQI010000074.1:0-12301 GCF_056398925.1 Pedobacter sp. 01T416_2 | reverse complement strand
GATATTTCTTGGGGTTCTCTATCCGCGTGTATTCGTCTCTTGGTAGTGCCATTACTTCTGGTAAGGTTGTATTTAAGGCGATTAATCCACTTTGCGGGATACAGGCTGTGGTTAATCCCGCCCCTGCGTGTAAACAGGCCATCGAAGACAATAAAGCCGCACCCATGGTATTGGTATTTCCCGCGATAATCAATGCGTGGCCGTAAGTACCTTTATGGCTGAACAATTTTCGGGGATTCAGGATCTTTTCAATATCACTTTCTTCCACCAAATAAAAATCTGCCTCTTGTTTTTGGATAAAAGCCTCATCCAGATCAATATCAACCACCTCATATTTTTCAGCCGCCATGGCCGACTCAGGGAAGAAAAAGTTAATCTTCGGCCGTTGAAAACAAATTGTTTTATAGGCTTTTATACCGTTGTAATCTTTAGGCAGCTTGCCTTCCGCAAAAAAACCAGTAGGTACATCAACTGCATACACTTTTTTATTCAGCTTGTTAATGACCTGAACCAGTTGTTCATATTCTCCGCTTAAAGGTTTATTTAAACCAGAGCCTAAAATGGCGTCGATAATTAAATCGGCTTTCAGATTCTTTACGTCAGAAACCTGGTTGACAATCGTTTTTTTGCATCTCGTTTCTTCAATCCGTTGTAGGTTGATGGCAAAATCATCGCTTTGTTTTTTACTGAAGTTGATGATGTAAACTTTTATATTCTCGTATCCGTTAGCGATAAGCAAATGGGCAATGGCTAATCCATCTCCACCATTATTTCCTTTCCCGCAGAATATAGCTACGCTTTTATTGGTATCGAACTCATCTCTCAAAAAAGTTTGAACAAAAGCCCTCGCAGCTTTTTCCAACAGATCGATTGATGCTATTGGTTTATTCGCAATCGTAAACTGATCGGCATTACGCATTTGGGCAGAAGTAAGCAATGTTCGCATATAACTAAGATAAGGTTATACAGCTATAATGCCAAAGATGGGATTTTGTTTGATTTTTTATACCCAGGGTGCTAGTATTCCAAAATAATTTAAGGTACTGTCTTTTAATTTTTATACCTTTTGCCAATCTTTAGCGTTGTCTATTGAATTAAATTAAATCTCAAAACAATGAATCAAAAACCATCGAATGCATTCGTGGCAGCTGCCTGGATTGCATTAGGTATCGGAATGATCGGCTTTATTGTAGGCCTATGGCGTTCTGATATGCTTCTTAATGAAAAAGGATATTATTTTACCGTATTGATGTTTGGCCTTTTCGCCGTAATCTCTTTACAAAAAGCTGTTCGCGATAAATTGGAAGGAATTCCGGTTACTGAAATTTATTATGGTATCAGTTGGTTTTCTACGCTCTTAACCATCACCTTATTGGTAATCGGTTTGTGGAATGCTACTTTGCTGCCCAGCGAAAAAGGATTTTATGCCTTTGCCTTTTTACTCTCCTTATTTGGTGCCATTACAGTGCAGAAAAATACGAGAGACAGCCAGATCGTGAATAAAAACCGCGATTCGGAATAGCCAAAACAGCTTATTCTTAACGAATTTTATTAAAACCAATGCCCAGGCATTGGTTTTTTATTTTTAACCAAAAACGAAATATATTATCCCCTTAACTAAAAAATAATTACTACTTTAAACATCAGATACCGAAGCTAATAGTTTATCATTTTCGAGCAAATAATATAAACCTATTTAAATCTTGTAAATCCTGCCAATGGAACAAAAAGATAGCTTAAAAAAAACACTTACCCCTTTTATGTTGTGGGGACTTGGCGTTGGATATGTGATTTCGGGAATGTATTTCGGTTGGAACTTAGGCCTCGAAAAAGGTGGCACACTGGGTATGGCCATTGCAACGGTTGCCATTATGGTGATGTATGTTACCTTTAGCTTTAGCTATGCCGAACTGGCCTGTGCTATACCAAAGGCTGGTGGTGTTTTCGATTATGCCAATACAGCATTGGGCAAAAACATCGGTTTTATTGTCGGTATTGCCCAAATGGTCGAATTTATATTTGCACCACCCGCTATTGCATTTGCCATTGGCGCTTATTTTAATGCCTTCTTTCCACAGGTACCCATTCTTACCAGTGCAATTGCGGTGTACTTTATCTTTACTGCCCTAAATATATACGGTGTAAAAGCTGCAGCTTCGTTCGAAGTAATTATTACCATTTTGGCCGTTGGTGAGCTGTTATTGTTCTCAGGCATTACATTGCCTAAATTTCATGCAGAAAACCTGGTCAATAACAATTTCCCGAATGGCTGGAGCGGTGTTTTTGCTGCCATCCCCTTTGCCATCTGGTTTTTCCTGGGTATTGAAGGCGTTGCAAATGTAGCCGAAGAAACCAAGAACCCACAGCGAGATATCGGCAAGGGTTTTGGTTGGGGCATATTTACTTTGGTTGTTTTATGTGTGCTTGTTTTTATCTCCACCATTGGCATTGGCGGTTGGGAAGCCATTGTGTATAAAAATGGAAAATCGGGCGAAACCTCYGATTCGCCTTTACCACTCGCCCTTTCGATGATCACAGGCGATAACCACCTGATGTATCATTTACTCATCACGGTTGGGTTATTTGGCCTGGTAGCCTCCTTTCATGGATTGGTTTTAGCAGCCGGCCGTTCTACTTACGAGATGGGCCGTGTAAAAAGTATCCCAGCTATCCTCGGAAAAATTTCTCCTAAATTCCAAACACCTGCAAATGCATTAGTTGGCAATATGGTGATTGGTATCATTGCACTTTTATCAGGTAAAACTGCCGAAATTATTATCATTTCTGTATTTGGCGCATTAACTTTATACATCATCTCGATGATTTCGGTCATGGTACTTAGGAAAAACAAACCAGAAATGGCACGGCCTTTCAAAACGCCAATTTATCCGTTATTTCCCATTATTGCCTTAATTATTTCCTGCGTTTCTTTCATCGCAATGCTGATTTATAATCTTAAATTGGGTTTAATTTATTCGGGTATCGTTTTGGGCATATTTCTTCTATATAAAATATTTAAAAAGGCAGATTAATGAATACGAGCAAAGAAATTCTAGATTATGTTAAAAATCATCCTTCTGGAAAAGTAAAATTAGCCGTTGCCGATATCGACGGTATTTTAAGGGGGAAATATGTAGCTGCCGAAAAATTCGCATCCCTGGTTGAAGGCCGATTGGGTTTCTGTGATGTTACCTTTGGTTGGGATGCAGGTGATGTGGCTTATGAAAACGGAAAATATACAGGTTGGCATACCGGCTATCCCGATGCACAGGTTAAAATCGACTTGAGTACCTTTCGGAAAATTCCCTGGGAAAATGACGTGCCGTTCTTTTTGGGCGATTTTATTAACGATCAGGATCAGGCAAATTTTGTCTGTCCGAGGCAGTTGCTAAAGAAAGTAATTGCAGAATGCGAAAGTGAAGGATTTTCGCCCCTTTTTGCACAGGAATTTGAATGGTTCAATTTTTCGGAAACGCCGGAAACAATCCAGGAGAAAGGTTTCGTTAATTTAAAACCTTTAAGCCCAGGCATGTTTGGTTACTCCATTTTAAGGAGCACCTACCGAAACGAGTTTATGAGCGATCTGTTCGAACTGCTAAATAAATTCGATATCCCGATTGAAGGTTTGCATACCGAAACCGGGCCCGGGGTTTACGAAGCAGCCATCAAATATGCTCCTGCTTTGCAAGCTGCAGACCAGGCTATATTATTTAAAACAGCCGTAAAAGAAATCGCATATAAACACGGTATCCTTGCCACATTTATGGCCAAAATAAGCGAAAACTTACCGGGATGCAGTGGTMATGTGCACCAAAGCCTCTGGGATGCAGACAAGAAGATCAATTTGTTCTATGATGAAAAAGATGCAGATAAAATGAGCGAAATAATGAAAAGTTATATCGCTGGTCAATTGCATTGCCTTCCATACCTTTTACCAATGATTGCCCCTACCATAAACAGTTACAAACGTTTAGTTGAAGGCGCATGGGCACCAACTACGGTAACATGGGGAATCGATAACCGTACAACGGCATTACGTGCGCTACCAGGAAGCAAAAAGGCTTCGCGTTTAGAAACCCGGATAGTGGGTTCGGATACCAATCCTTATTTAGCACTTTCGGCCTGTTTGGCGGCTGGAATGTACGGTGTTAAAAATAAATTAAAACTCGAACAACCGGCCACCAAAGGAAACGGATATACCGATTTATCGAACGGCACACTATCGCGTAATTTATTTGAAGCAACGCAAAAGATGAAAAATTCTGATCTGGCCGCAGCATTGTTGGGCGGAGATTTCGTTGATCATTTTACCATGACCCGCGAATGGGAATGCAAGCAATATGCTAAAGTAGTAACCGATTGGGAGCTAAAAAGATATTTAGAAATTATTTAGTTTGTAGAATCGTTATTCTGAACATTAATAGCCATCATTCTGAACTTGACTCAGAATCGTTTTCGGGATAGATGTGACAGCAAAACGCGAACTTGAGAAAACAAAAGGTAACAAAAAACAATTGTCATGATATTTGATAAAATCCATCAGTTTAATTTCCCTACAACCATCCGTTTTGGCGCTGGCGCAGTAAAAGAGTTACCCGCCTACTTAAGCAAGAACAATTTAAAGGCCCCATTAATTGTAACCGACCCCACCATCTCGCAACTTCCCTTTTTTAAAACCATTGTTGAAGATTTAAAGGCAAAGGGTATTGCTGTCGAGGTTTTTAACGACATCCACAAAAACCCGGTAAAAAGTGATGTTTACAAAGGTACTGATGTTTGGGATGCTACCAATCGCGACAGTATAGTTGGTATTGGTGGTGGTGCAGCTTTAGATGTTGCCCGTGCAATTGTACTCCGCGTTAATCACCGCGAGGATTTATTCAAGTATGATGATTTAATCGGCGGCGATATCTACGTAACGAACGATGTTCCACATTTCATCACCATTCCAACTACATCAGGTACAGGAAGTGAGGTTGGCCGAAGCGCAATTATTGCCGATGATGAAACCCACCAGAAAAAAATCCTATTCTCGCCAAAATTAATGGCGCAGATTGTCTTTGCAGACCCGGAGTTAACTATGGATTTGCCGCCCTTTATCACTGCCGCAACAGGTATGGATGCATTGACACATAATATGGAAGCTTATCTGGCTAAAAATTTCCACCCGATGTGTGATGGAATCGCGCTGGAGGGAATTTCGTTAATCAAAGATGCTTTGGAACGGGCAACCAACAATCCTGATTTAGAAAGCCGCAGTAAAATGTTAATGGCTTCGATGATGGGCGCAATTGCTTTTCAAAAAGGTTTGGGTGTAGTGCATTCACTTGCGCATCCGCTTTCTTCATTGTTAGATACCCATCACGGATTGGCTAATGCAGTGAATATTCCTTACGGTATGCAGTTCAATGTTGCTGGTTTTGAAGATCGTTTTAAAAAAATTGCCCGTACGTTGGATCTCAAGGATGAAAATGGTGAAGCCGTTGTAAAATATCTGTTCGATTTAAATACAAAAGTGAATATTCCGCATAAATTGAGTGATATTGGCGTTAAAAATGAACATATAGAAACACTTGCCGATTTAGCCTTTGCAGATTTTGCACATCCAAACAATCCTAAACCGGTAAGCAGAGAAGATTTTAAACAATTGTATTTAACCGCACTATAGATTAGGATTGCTTGATTATAGGATTTTAGAATTATTAACCCATTAAAATCAGTGTAATCTAAAAATCGGTGTAATCACCCCAAAGGAAAAAAATAAATCAGTGGAATTAATTAATATGTCTGATAAAATAATAATTGGTGTTACCGACTGTAGTAAATTCGACATCTATCGGGATTGGGTTTTATCCTACAACAAAAGTGTGGAGGTAATCCAACTGGGGTACAAGCTCAACAATTTCGATGAGGTCAGAAAATGCAATGGTATCGTTTTAACTGGAGGAGAAGACGTTCATCCCCGTTTTTACAATCAGCCTGAATATTATCCTTATTGTTATGAAGATGATATTGATGAAAAACGTGACGAGTTTGAATTTAAGGTTTTAACCTATACCGAAGCCAATTCTGTCCCTGTTTTAGGCATTTGTAGAGGCATGCAGGTGGGTAACGTATTTTTTGGCGGAACTTTAATCCCTGATATCCCAGCCTGGGGAAAATTCGATCATTCAAAAATGCACGATAAATCAGATCGATATCACGAAATCATCGTCAATCCTTCCTCATGGCTGAACCAGATTGTGAATACAGATAAAGGCTTAGTGAACAGTAACCATCACCAGAGCACCGATAAAACAGGGAAAAGTTTGGTGGTGAGCGCAATATCACCAGATGGTGTTACAGAAGCCATGGAGCGGATGGAACCCGAAGGAAAATCCTTTCTGTTATTTGTACAATGGCATCCCGAACGGTTAAAAGACCAGCAAGGACCCTTTAGCAAAAACATACATGAGGCTTTTATTAATGCGATAAAGTTAAATATCAACCACAGATAAAAAGGATAAACACAGATTGTAGTCATTAAGCTAATTTAGGATGTTAGCCCTAAACCCTTTTTAAAAATCTGTGTTCATCTGTGAAAATCTGTGGTAAGAAAATGAATAACATGCAGATCATCAACCCAGCAACAGCAGAAATTATTACCAGTTTAGCGGAAGATAACTCATCTACGCTTCAAACTAAATTAGATGCTTTAAAAAAAGCTCAACCACAGTGGGCCAACAAAACCCTTGGCGAAAGGATTTCGGCTATTGCTCGGTTTAGTGATTTACTAGAAGCTGGCATAGAAGAATTGGCATCGGTATTAACGAGCGAAGTAGGCAAGCCACTCCAACAATCGCGCAACGAAATTAATGGCGCAAGAGCCCGCATCAAATGGATGTTGACCAATGCCGAAAAATACCTGGCCGATGAAATAATGACCGATGAACCAGGACTCAAAGAAATCATTAAATACGAACCGCTGGGTGTAGTTTGTAATATCTCAGCCTGGAATTACCCTTATCTTGTTGGGGTAAATGTATTTATCCCAGCTTTATTGAGTGGCAATGCTGTAATGTACAAACCCTCAGAATATGCCACTTTAACCGGAATCGAGATTGAAAAAATGTTAAAAAAAGCAGGGGTACCTGATGATGTTTTCCATATCGCTATTGGCGCAAAAGAAACGGGAGCGGCATTATTAGAAATGGGTTTTGATGGTTATTTCTTTACTGGCTCTTATAAAACAGGAAAATTTATCTACGAAAAAGTAGCATCGAAAATGGTTCCCTGTCAATTGGAATTAGGTGGAAAAGATCCATTGTACATTGCCGAAGATGTAACCGATGTTGCTTCTGCTGCAGTTGGTACGGCCGATGGCGCTTTTTACAATAACGGACAAAGTTGTTGTTCAGTTGAGCGCATTTATGTGCATGAGAAAAATTATGAAAATTACTTAAATGCCTTTGTTACCGAAGTTAAGAGCTGGAAAATGGGCCAACCAACAACCGATGGTGTATATATTGGCGCCTTAACACGGAAAGAGCAGATTTTGGTATTGGAAAACCAAATTAAGGATGCCTTAAGTAAAGGTGCAACATTAYTAACTGGCGGAAAGGCCATTGCAGGAAAGGGCTATTATTTTGAACCAACAGTGCTAACAGATGTTACCAATGATATGCTGGTGATGCAGGAAGAAAGTTTCGGACCGATTATCGGAATTATGAAGGTGAAAGACGATGCAGAGGCCTTAAATATGATGAAAGATACGGACTATGGCTTAACGGCATCGGTTTATACAGCCGATCAGGCAAGGGCTGAAAAAATACTGTCTCAGCTTGACACGGGTTCGGGTTATTGGAATTGCTGCGATAGAGTGAGTGCAGCACTGCCCTGGAGCGGAAGAAAATATTCGGGCATAGGGGCTACATTATCGCATCAGGGATTAAGAGCTTTTACTAAACCAAAAGGCTATCATTTAAGGGGATAACAAAATGTTCTATTTTAAAAAGATACATCTTCTCGATGAGTCAGAGCAGCAAAATCTGGAAAAAGGATTAAGAAGCAAAAGTCTGAAAAGAAGTCAGATGTTAGATTTTGTTTTCGAGACATCAAACATTGGTACCGATAAATATTTTTTGGGTAACGAAGGCAAAAAAGATCTAAAATTAACGCGGATTAAAACCTCCTTCGAAAGTTTTTTCCCAAAGATTATTATAAGCTTCCCTAAAGAAACAGCTACAAAATATTATAAATTTAGATTGTCTATTCTATCAACTGTTACTCTAGGGGTGCTTTCCCTTTTATTGTTCACTTCTTTTTTAGATGTAGTAATAAATCAGAAAAATGCCGAAGCTTTTTTAATAACTACGATATTATCCTTAATTTATTTTTTATTCATTTTACTGGAGTTGAAGATTACAAGAAACAGAATTTATAAGATTACAAATCCTGACAAATGATGTTAATACGATGTCAAAAAATCTAGCTGTATTCTGATGGAAGACAAACAACTTATTGAAGGCGAAATTGCCGATTATTTGTTAACAGATGATGGAATACTCATTTCTTACAGTAAAAGCATTTTACGTACGGTAGAAAATATTTCGGCCAATGTTGAACTGGTGAAGAAAATTACTGCGAATAAGAAAGTTCCACTGTTAATTTACTTAAAAAATTCTCCTGTTCCAGACAAAGAAACACGAAAGTTTTCTACGGAGCAATTGCCTCAAATTTATACGGCTATGGCGATGGTTTCGAAACCCGGTTTAGCCCAATTGATTATGAAGATCCTCTTTAAGTTTCAAACCCCTCCTATCCCAATTAAATCATTTACGGATGACGAGAAAGCTATGGAGTGGTTGAAAAAGTTTTTGTAATTTAAACTTTAATAATATAATTTGCTTTGGTTAATTACCTTGGTTTCTATAACGAAAAACAATATTTTCAAGGCGTTTAATGCTATTTTATTAAATTCACCGATAATTAACGCTCATGAAAAAAAATATCGCATATTGTCTTTTAATCTGTACGGCGTTTTCCTGCCAAGATGCAGAAAGGCCTACAAAAAGTAAAGATGACACCCCTCCTGCACTGGCAGATGAAGAATCTTATAATATCGTTTCGAAGCGGGGCAGAGAAGACCTGATCGACAACCTTTATGCTGAAATAATAGCTAAAGATTTAGCATTAAAAAAAGTTGATGATAACATTAGGGAAATTGAAGATGGCCAAAGCGACTCCTTAAAAAAATTCAATAGCTACGATGAAAAAAACCAAGATTATTTTGTCTCAGCAAATGCCCATGTAAAAGAAATTCAAGACTCCGTTTTAAGAAAAACCTTAACAGCTTTAATCGCTAAAAACATGGAAGCATATAAGGTAAGAACTCTTCAATACAAAAAATTAGCCCGTTCGATTGATACTAAAGCATCATCACTTAACGACTTGTCGCTAGCTTTAAAAATTTCTAGAACACTACCATTAATAGAAAAATATCAGAAAGAAAATCTACCGGGTAATAAATCTATTTTAAATTTATCATCCAAAATTGATCAAACCATTAAACTTGCCGATACACTTTACAAGAAGAAGACACAATGATCCCCTTAGAAGACATCCGCAAAAACTATGAAAAGTATGATGATACTACAATTCTAAAAATTATTTCAGGAGCTAAAGGGTTACGAAAAGAAGTTGTAGCCTTATTGAACGATGAAATCATAAAAAGGAATTTAGATACTAAACTGATCAAATTTGTAGAAGAAGAAACTAACCTTTACGAGGGAGTCGAAAGGACGAACTTAATTAACGAGATCAAGAATTCTGTTTGTACCCATTGTAACAATGAAAACGAATTATATGGCTATACCTTTAATACGATAATATCCTACCTGATTTGGTATAATCATGAACAAAAACTTCAAATCATATGTTCAACATGTGCAAAAAGTTTTCGTTTAAAGAGTATGCTCACCACACTTGCATTAGGCTGGTGGTCGAGGCCAGGCCTTTTTGGTACGCCTGCCACACTTATTTCAGATCTCATAGAAATCTTCAGAAAGGAAAAGTACAGCCAGCGGGTAATCGACTATTTCATTGATGAAAATACTGGAAAAATCAGACGTATGGAAAAAGGAAAAGGTATGCTAACAGCTCTTATTAAGAAATTTAACCAAAAAAAGGTAGAATCAGAAGACTAAAATTTGCTATTACACTATTAATAAATTTAATGCATGATCACTCCAGATAGCAATCAGAAGAATTGGTTAATTAAACAGAGCTATTTTGATCGAAAGCCTAAAAATTTATYATTTACGCCACAATCAATACTATTTGGTAGTCAAAAATTATCAGTCCCCACAATAACTGATTTATCTAAAGAAGAGCCTTTAGAATACCGTTTTGGAATTAAATGGATTAGAGGATTTGAATTTATCGTAGGGAGAAAGTATCAATTATTGATTAAGAACAGCGATGGGGAAATGATCAAAATAAGTTTCGGTTCTTATTATGGCATCAATAAAGTCCATTTGTATAATCAATATGCCGAAATATTAAACCAATTATGGGAAAGCTATTTCGATGGGTTAGTGGACCATTATTTAGCACTGTTTAGTCAAAAAACACCATTCATTTTGGCAAATGTGACTTTCGAGGAATCTGGCATCAAAATTAAATCCGCAAACTTTATTAAGGAAGAAGAAAAGTCGTTGCTTTGGCCTGATGTAGGCACCAAAAATTACCGCACCTATTTTGCCATCTTTTCAAAACAAAACCCATCAAATATCAATAAAGGATATAGTTATTTAGATGATTGGAATACGGGAGTTTTATATAGTGTTATTGAAACGATATTAAAAGGATTTGAGGCAAAATAGTCTCAAAAAGGAATCAATAAACAACACTATTTATTCTAAAAGATTCTTCACTGCGTTCAGAATGACAAAAAAATTTACGTGTCTTCACGAACCATCGTAAACTTAGCTCATCGCCTAGTAATGCAACCCATTTGTGGTTAAGTCTTCTACTCCGCTCAGGCTGACAAATCTCTAATTATGGCATAAATTCAATCACAATTTTTATCCAAACCAAACGTTATGCGCTCCGCGCTTTGCTTCTTGTACATTTCCTTCCGCACAAATACCTCCTATTAAAATCTTTTTTAATAAATTGCGGATTATACTTATTCGGTTAACCCGCTTTAATTATTTTAATGAAAAAATTATTCCTGATTATCTCCTGCTGTTTTTTTTCAGCCAATACCTTCGCTCAATCTATTGTTACAGAAACTGAAATCGGCGATTCCGAAAGCGCGGTTGTGCAAACACCAATTGCCATCATCCCCGAGCCTGTATCCTTAATGAAAAAGGCAGGTACTTTTACCTTRCCAGAAAATGTAACCATCCAGACTGTTAAAAGTGGAGAATTAAAACAATCTATCGCTTACCTTTCTGACCGGATTACTACCGCTACAGGGAAATTTGTAAGCACAGTAAGTAATTCAAGTCACCCTACTATTAAACTGATTTTAAACACCCAGGAAGATACTCAACTCGGTAAAGAAGGCTACAGACTAAATGTTAACCCTACTCAGGTTGTAATTACAGCTAACCAGCCTGCGGGTATTTTTTATGGTGTTCAGTCATTGCTTCAACTTTTCCCGGCCGAAATAGAAAGTAAAGAACAGGTAAGCGGCATCAAATGGAAGGCGCCTTGCGTTGATGTAATAGATTATCCGAAATTGGGTTGGAGAGGTTTAATGTTCGATGTAGCCCGTCATTTTTTTACTAAGCAAGAAGTAAAGCAGTTTATTGATGACATGGTGCGTTATAAATTTAACCTGTTGCATTTGCACCTTGCAGATGATGAAGGCTGGAGAATCGAAATTAAAGGCTTGCCTAAATTAACCGAAGTAGGTGCATGGAGTGTTAAAAAAACCGGGACTTTTGGTGATTTTACGCCACCAACGGCGGATGAACCCCGTACTTACGGTGGCTTTTACACACAAGAAGATATTAAGGAACTTGTTCAGTATGCACAAGAACGTTTTGTAAACATATTACCAGAAATCGATGTCCCGGGGCATAGTTTAGCTATTATCGCTTCTTACCCTGAATTATCCTGCACACCCGATGCCGTTAATTATAAAGTGCGCTCAGGCGAGAAAATAATGGATTGGAGCCGTGGTGCGCCTCCAACAGCTTTACTTGATAATACGCTTTGCCCGGCAAACGAAAAAGTTTACGTGTTCTTAGATTCGGTACTTACCCAGGTAGCGAAACTTTTTCCTTTTGAGTACATCCATATGGGTGGTGAC
>NZ_JBFTQI010000073.1:0-12307 GCF_056398925.1 Pedobacter sp. 01T416_2 | reverse complement strand
AATATGTTTCGGCTAAAAGCGACTGTAAAATGCTTTTTTCGGGTTGTTTGGCATTGCTGATGTCTGTGCGCAGGTCAACCAAAATTTTATCAAAGGCATTCTCTTCCAAATAGCTTTGAAACATCATCCGGTAGATAACTGATTTGATCAGCAATGGTGCATTGTTCTCTTTATTTGCCGCTTGATTTATTTTTTCGATCAAAGCCAGGGCATCCTTGGGTTTGGCCAGGTTAGCAAGAGAATCTATCCGATAAAAATCGGCCAGCGTATATTTATGCTGAGCAGAAACATCGAAGGAAAACAAAAAGGTAAAAAGAAATAAAGCGGAGATACGTAATGATATGTTCATAAGATGGCTTTGCGTTTTAATATAGATGGGCAGAACGTAAAAATTCCATAAGCGGTTAAAATTTTATCTGATTATTATACTAATCTAACTATAACTGAACTAAATGTTACAAGTAACAAACATTAAGGTTTTTAACATTCGAAGCATAACATTATCTTTGCCCCATGTCAACACAATTAAAAAATCTATCTGATTTCTCTCACACCACCGTTCCTAGCGGAGCAAACTATAAATTCGGAATTATTGTAGCCGAATGGAATGCAGAAATTACCGGTGCTTTGTACAATGGTGCTTTAAAAACATTATTAGCTAATGGTGTTGCCGAAGAAAATATAATTTCTTTACCGGTACCGGGAAGTTTCGAATTAACAGGCGGTGCAGAAATTCTATTGAGCAAAAGAAGCGATATAGATGCTGTAATCTGTTTAGGATGCGTGATTCAGGGTGATACCAAACATTTCGATTTTATTTGCGATGCAGTAGCACAGGGTGTAACCAATGTTGGCATTAAATACAGCAAACCAGTTATTTTTGGTGTTTTAACTACCAATAACCTAGAGCAGGCACAAGATCGTGCTGGTGGCAAACATGGCAACAAAGGCGATGAGGCTGCTATTACAGCGATTAAAATGGCTGATTTTTCTGCTCAAATTTAAACTTGCGTTTTAATAATTATTTGTAACTTAGAATTTTAAAATCTATCAGATCAGATGAAACCATCATAACTGGTTCATGATAGCTTCATTACCATTGAAACAAACTTATGCAGATGAAAAAAGTAGCCATTTTATTATTGGCGGTGTTTTGCACCATTACMATTTTAGAATCTTGTTCTTCTAAACTTTGTCCTGCTTACGGATCTTATCCAGAAGGAAAACGCAGAAGGAATTAATCTACCTCATTTGTAATCTCATATTCAGGTCATTTACAGAACTTTATTTAACTGTAATTGTTGTCCTGTAAAACAATACGTATAATATCATGACTTGGGTTAACTTAACTTCAATAGAACAGCTTGACGAGATCAAGAATGCAAGCGGTTTTAGCCTTATTTTTAAGCACAGCACGCGTTGCTCAATCAGTTTAATGGCTAAAAAGAACTTCGAATTTGATTGGGACATCATTCCCGCTGACACAAAACTTTACTTTTTAGATTTAATTAGCTACCGTGATATTTCCAACCAGATTGCCGAAATTTTTCAGGTAGCACACCAATCACCGCAGATTTTATTGATTAAAGATGGCGATTGTGTATTGGAAGCATCACATAGCGATATTTCTGCAGATGAAGTTGCAGAAGTAATTGCGGCTTAACCACAAAGTATTTTTCATAAAAGAGGGTATTCAAGCAATTGGATACCCTCTTTTACGTGGTAAGAATATATGCCATATTTCTTTGAAAAACAAGGTCCCGTTTGCTATTGGGTACTGTAGTCCTGCTGTACACTGTAGTCCCGATTTTTTCAATCGGGAGCTGCCGTTCCCATCAGGTTTATTCCTTTAGGGTCTGTGAAAAGAACACCAAACGTTCCTACGGAACGAAAAAATCTTTCTCCCCAAGTGTTACCTGTGAAACGTTCCTAACGGAACGAAAGAAAACCAATCTTACCAATGTTACTCATGAACCACCCATAAGGTAAATATGATGACAGATAGCTAATATAACGTATCGGCCGTCCCTTCGGGACGAATGGTAGGTAGCAAATAACATTTTGTTATTTGTGTTCGTTCCGTAGGAACGTTTGGTGATGCAAATGATCAATTACCTATCCAATTGAGGTCTGCGCAGACAGACCATGGAAATACCTAAAACAAAAAAAGTCCCGATTTATACCGGAACTTTGTATAAAATTATATCGTTGTTTCAACTAAGCAACTACAGTATTTTCTATTTTCAATACTTTCGATGTTCTTGTTCTGGTTTCTTTGCAAAGTTCTGGGTCCTGAGCTAAGGCTTTTCCATAGGTTGGGATCATTTCTCTGATTTTCGCCTGCCATTCGTCGGTAGCTAAATCTTCTGCAAAGCAACGGTTTAATAGATCGAGCATAATAGAAACAGCTGTTGATGCACCAGGAGAAGCACCCAACAAAGCCGCAATAGAACCATCGGCAGCACTTACCACCTCGGTACCAAATTCTAAAATACCGCCTTGTTTTTCGTCTTTTTTAATTACCTGAACACGCTGCCCTGCATATTCCAGTTCCCAATCTTTAAGTTCGGCAGTTGGCAAATATTCTTTCAACGCTTCCAACCTGTCTTCTGGCGACTGCCTAACCTGCTCAATTAAATATTTTGTTAAATCGAGGTTGTGCAATCCGGCAGAAAGCATCGGACGGATGTTATTAAATTTAATTGATTTTGGTAAATCCAGGAATGAACCATTTTTAAGAAATTTGGTAGAAAAACCAGCATACGGCCCAAACAACAGTGCCTGCTTGCCATTAATCATTCTGGTATCTAGATGTGGAACCGACATTGGCGGCGCCCCAACCGCAGCCTTGCCATATACCTTTGCATGGTGTTTTTTAATAATTTCTTCATTGGTACATTTCAGCCATTGCCCACTTACAGGGAAACCGCCAAAACCTTTTCCTTCAGGAATATCTGATTTTTCCAATAAAGGCAAAGAGCCACCACCAGCACCGATAAATACAAATTTAGCTACACGTTTACGTTTATCGCCGGTTTCTAAATCTTTAACTTTTACAATCCAGTTGCCGTCTTTATTCTTTTTCAGGTCACGGATTTCGTGATTGAAATGCAGATTAACATTACTTTGTTCCTTTAAGTTGTTAAACATATCACGGGTTAAGGTTCCAAAATTAACGTCGGTTCCCAGATCCATTTTTGTAGCCGCAACTTTTTCGCTCTTTTTACGGCCATCCATAATTAAGGGTGCCCAGTTTCTTACAAGCTCAGTATCCTCGGTATATTGCATGTCGCTAAACAGATCACATTGGGTTAATGCGTCGTAGCGTTTTTTAAGATATTCTACATTCTTTTTCCCCCAAACAAAGCTCATGTGAGGAATATTGCGGATAAAATTACAAGGGTCAGAAACCAATCCCTTACTCACTAAATATGACCAAAATTGCTTGGAAACTTCAAAATGCTCAGCAATCTGAACTGCCTTTTTTATTTCAACCGTACCATCCTTCTTTTCGGGCGTATAGTTTAATTCGCAAAAAGCAGAGTGTCCCGTTCCCGCATTATTCCAGGCATCAGAACTTTCTGCTGCCGCAATATCTAAACGTTCGTAAATTTCTATGCTTAAATTGGGCTCTAATTGTTTTAACAAAACACCCAGGGTTGCACTCATGATGCCAGCCCCTATTAAAATTACATCAGCGTCAGTTTTACCAACTGTCTTTTTCTTTTTTGTCATCTTAGCTTAAAGGAGTTACAAATTTAGAATGATTTTAAACATCCCACGAATTTTAGGGCATTAAATCTGAAAAAATTGCTAAAAAATTAGAAATACCCCTCTCTTTTTGACATGTTCTAATCAAATTTTAATCCAAAAAATAGTTTGATTAATAACTAAGTAAAAAGAACATTAAACTGACCATAGAAACCCATTATTAATTTGCTAATAGTGCCTTCTTTTCCTTTTGAAAATTTATCATTTTGATTTTAAACGATTGAAAAAATTTAAATTTTGATAATAAGGACATGTTCTGAAAGGCTAAATTTAGAAGAATCTGCATTTTTCATTTTTTTTCTTTCCTAAAGTATTAGTTTTATACATCTATTTGTTTAAAACATGCCTCATGAAGAATTTAATTTTATTTTGCTTTGTACTATTTTTAGCTGCCTGTTCTGGCGAAAAAACCGATCAGCTTTTACTCGAACTTGATAAAAAGAAACTGGCTGAAAACATCAATTATGATAAAATCATATTTTATAAATTTGCTAAAATAGCAGTCCGTTCAACTGCCGTTCAAGATACTACCCAGCCCGAGTATCAGAAATTCAGCAAACAGGCACAAAGTGTTGTCAGGACGCTGAACAAAGTAAACGCACACAACAATGAAAATATTTCTGTAATAGACGCCTTAAGGGTATATAAAGAATATCGGTCGGTTAAACAATTTGTAAAAGAAACCGATGAAGATGTTTTTCCATTACTAACTGCAGGCTTTATCGCAATGAAAACGGGCGTAAAAACACCGCAACCATTTTTTAAGGATACAAACAAGGCTTACTATCAAAATATAGAACATGCCATTTTAAGCATGGCTGTACTGGCCACCAGAGATTTAGGGCAACCTTTTGCGTTATATGAATGTGCTAAAACTCAACCAGAACTGCTGGATGATTGCGAAATTAAAACACTTTTAGAATTTGTACGCGGTTTCTTGTTTTTTAGCAACAACTTATTTTATCTATCTGAGGATGGCCTTTCGAGAAACATTAAATGGCTGGATAAAAATGAGAAAATCCCACTCCCCTACACCAAATCATTTTTTGGCTGGAGCCGTTTAAACGATGAGCAGACTCATTTGGCTTTCCATAGCATGAACTATCTTTTTAGAGGTTTTGACCGCATGAGAATGGAGCGAAAAATTGATGAGGAAAGATCGCTTGAAGATTTTGAGGCTTTTTTAAACGACATGAATAAACTCGGCATCCAAAACGAACTGGTTTGGGGAATAACCGCTTATCTGAATTTAAAAAAGGAAAGACCAGAGCAGTCGCTTCCAGCATTGGAAAAGCTGAGCAAAAGCCCATTATTTTCTAAGAACGAACGCGAAGCACTACAACAAACTATGGTATATGTAAAAGACCGTAAATCAGATAAGGCACTAACTGGTGTGTACGACAAAGCGTTTATCGGTAAAATTGCCACTAAATACATGATTGCGGTACTCTCAAAAATAGACTGGGAAAAACTGATGAAACAACAGGGTGTTCCTTATACCGAAGAAGTATTTGCTGGCATAGGTAAGTTTAAGGCGCTTTCTAATTCGGTGAGTGAGTATACTCAGCCTTCAACAATAGAAAAAGGAAAAAAAGAAATTGGTAAAAAAGGTAGCGAACTGCTCGAAAAAGCTAAAGGTTTTTTGAACTAATGGTAAGTTTTAACCACAGATAAAAAGGATACACACAGATAGATTTTAGCATCTACTCAAGACGACAAATTCATAAGCGGAAGGGTTCGGGAATTATTCGAGATGACTTAAAATATTAACCAATTTGCCGAATGGATCTCTTGTATAAAATCGCCTAACACCCCATGGTTCATCAGCCAGGCCATATTCGATCGGAAATCCGGCGGCTTTCACCTTTTCCAATATTTCATCAACATTTTCAACTTCGATGGATAGATCTGGTGTTGGGGTACCCGATCCGCCTTCGGAAGCAAAACTGATCTGTACATCCATTTTTTGTCCTGCCGCACCATAAGTGGCAATCCAACCATGATCCATTAGCAGATCAAGCCCCAAAATATCTTTATAAAAACTGGCTGCATCAGCAATTTTTTGAGTATTAACATTAAGTACTATTCTTTTCACCATAAACAGAAGTTTAAATTCCTAAGATAACAAAAAGCCCTACAATGTTTATTGCAGGGCTAGTCAAGCACGCTTATTAATTTTTAAGCTTCGCCTTAAATATTTTTTCCAGTTTCTCTATTTTGGGCTGAATCACCAATCTGCAATAAGGTTCACTTCCGTTTTTGTTGAAATAATTCTGGTGGTAATTTTCTGCAATATAAAATGGTTTGGCCGCTTCTATAGCTGTTACCACTTTTTTGCCATAAGCATTGGTTTTATTCAGCTCTGCCTTATATTTTTCTGCCAAAGCTTTTTGCTCAGCCGTGTGATAAAAAACAACTGAACGATATTGGGTACCGCTATCGGCGCCCTGACGATTTAATGTTGTAGGATCGTGGCTTTTCCAAAAAACTTCCAATAAGTCATCGTAAGAAATCACCATTGGGTTATAGGTAATCTCTAAAACCTCGGCATGCCCTGTAGCACCGGTACATACTTCCTCGTAAGTTGGATTGGTTAAAGTACCGCCTTCATAACCAGATTTAACCGATACCACGCCTTTTAAACGTTGAAAAATGGCTTCAGTACACCAAAAACAGCCCATTCCGAATGTAGCTTTCTCTGTCTTTTTTCCTTGCGCATTTGCCTGATTTAAGGCCAATACCGATAAAAGAATTAAAATTATTTTTTTCATTGTGTGTTTATTTGTTTTTAAATGTAATGAAGCTATCATGATTTTTTATCTAATTGTTGAGATGGCAAATCATGATGGTTTCATTGTGTGTGTGTTATTTTATTAGTCGCAAATAACCAATTTACCTTACAGTTCATCAAGTTATTTTCTAGTTAATTATACGAAATTAAATAAGCTGTAGTTTGCGTTTAAATTATAATGGATTTAGTGTGACAATCGACTATTACATTGTTTTTCGGATTTTGTTAATAACTTAAAAAACTGTATATTAATTTATTAAATACTTAATACACAACCTAAACGCACTTATTAACAATTCTTTTTTAAATTCGWAAAACATTAAATATAAAATTATGTCTACACCGTATATTCCTTGTTTAGATTTAGGCTCTTACATCAATGGCTCTGCAGA
Source organism: Pedobacter sp. 01T416_2 (assembly GCF_056398925.1). Lineage (NCBI taxonomy): Bacteria > Pseudomonadati > Bacteroidota > Sphingobacteriia > Sphingobacteriales > Sphingobacteriaceae > Pedobacter > Pedobacter sp. 01T416_2. The sequence continues at coordinate 5,353 of NZ_JBFTQI010000073.1, read as the reverse complement.
AGACCGTAAAAAGTTTTCTGATGAATTGGGCAGGGCTTTTAACGATTCGGGTTTTGTTACCATTACCAACCATGGTTTAAGCCAGGAATTAATTGACAAGCTTTATGAAAACATTAAAGCTGCTTTTTCGCTTCCCGTTGAAACCAAAAGGAAATACGAGAAACCAGAATTGGCTGGTCAACGTGGTTACACCAGTGCAGGCAAAGAAACAGCTAAAGGGGCTAAAACTCCAGATTTGAAAGAATTCTGGCAGATTGGTCAGGAAGTAACTGATGGTGATCCTGTTAAAAATGAATATCCTGATAATGAAGTTTTAGAAGAATTGCCAGAATTTAACAAAGTAACAGGCGATATTTATAAAAAACTGGAAGAAAACGGGACACATTTATTACGCGCCATTGCTACTTACCTGGAATTGCCGATCAATTATTTCGACAAACACGTTCATAACGGAAATTCTATTTTAAGGGGTATCCACTACTTCCCGATCGAAAATCCTGAAACCATTCCTGATGATGCGGTACGTGCAGGTGCACATGAAGACATCAATTTGATTACCTTATTAATTGGCGCCAGTGCTGATGGTCTTGAAGTGTTAACCCGCAGTAATGAGTGGTTACCTATTAAAGCACATCATACCGATATCGTTGTAAACGTTGGTGATATGTTACAGCGTTTAACCAACAATAAATTAAAATCGACTACACATAGAGTGGTAAACCCACCTCGTGAACTGATGAAAACCTCGCGTTTCTCTGTTCCTTTTTTCTTGCACCCACGCAGCGACATGGACCTAACAAGTTTACCATCAACCATTGATGCTGAACATCCTAAAGCCTATAGCGATATGACTGCGGGCGAATATTTGGATGAAAGATTAAGAGAAATTGGATTGAAAAAATAAAAAAGATCGTCATTGCGAGACTCGATTTTTCATCGAGACGTGGCAATCTTATTTGAAAAAATATTAAGCATCGGCCAAAACCGGTGCTTTTTTGTTATTTTCAAACATGCATTCAACAACTTTAGAAGTTTTTGCCGAGATTGATGGCATTGGCTCTGCTTCGGGTCTATTCCTTCACGAAGATTTCCTGTATATCATTGGCGACAACAGCGGCTACTTGAACGAATATAACATCAAAACCAAAAAGCTACGCAAAATTCAGATTTTATTTGATAAAACACTTGATCAGTTAGAAAATATACCTAAATCCTTAAAACCCGATTTCGAAATTCTTTGTCATAATAACAATAAGCTCTACATATTAGGTTCGGGCGCTACGCCCAAAAGAAACCTGATGATCGAATTCGACCTGAAAACTCAAAAAGTTATTCAGAAAGACCTGACCGATACCTACACCAAACTTAAAGCTATCGCCAAAACAGACGATCAGAACTTTAACCTCGAAGGTTCAATTTTTACAGGGAATGAGTGGCTACTTTTTAACCGGGGCAATGGGATCGATGCAAAGAATGGCATATTCAATATCCAGGAAGCAGATTTAGCTAAAGCTAAACAAGTTAAGTTCAACCATTTTAAGCTTCCAAATATTGATCATGTAGAATCCTCTTTTACTGATGCTGTATTGGTGAAAAATGAAATATTTTTCATCGCTACCGCCGAAGATACCAAATCGACTTATGCCGATGGCGAAATTATGGGCAGTTTTATCGGCAGTATTAACCTACAGACTTTGAAGCTAACCTTCAGTAATAAAATCTCTGGCAAACATAAATTTGAAGGCATTACTTTGCTTAGCCAAAGCGAGCATAGTACAACCTTCCTGCTATGTGAAGATCGCGATAGCGAAAAACTTAAAACGGTAATTTATAAGCTGATTCTAAATCATTAGCTTAGGAGCTATTAACTTTCTAGCAAACACCCCATTAAGCTGATAACCCTAAGCTCTTATATCATTATGTAAACCTCAAACATCTAATCAACTATGAAACGTACCGCTCTCAAAATTTTTCTAATCTATATCTCTTTACTCCTAGCTTGCCGGCCTGATAAACCGATTATACAAAAGAACGTCGTAAACGATGTTACACAACTCAACCCCATAAAGGTTACCAAAATAATTGCGCCACAAACTTCTGCTGAAATTATTAAGGCAGTTAAAACCCACAATGAACCTATTTCGATAGGTGGAGGTCGATTTAGTCAGGGTGGACAAACGGCTACAGAAAATGCTTTGCAAATTGACATGAGAAAGTTTAACAGGATTTTAAGTTTCTCAAAAGAACATAAGGAAGTCACAGTTCAAGCCGGTATAAGGTGGCGCGAGCTGATCCAGTTTATTGACCGATACGATTTATCTGTTAAAATTATGCAGACTTATGCGAATTTTACGGTTGGTGGCTCACTTAGTGTTAACGTGCATGGTCGTTATGTTGGGCAAGGACCAATTATTTTATCAGTTAAAAGCTTTAAGATTGTTTTAGCCGACGGAAGTTTCATCACCGCGAGCCCAACGGTTAACAGTGAAGTTTTTTATGCAGCTATTGGCGGCTACGGCGGAATTGGCGTAATTACCGAAGTAACCTTATCGCTAACAGACAATTATAAAATAGCGCGAAAAGATACCCTGATGGATATTGCCGCCTACAAAAAGTTTTTCTTTTCTAACATTCGAAATAAACCCCAGTTCGTATTTCATAACGCAGATATATACCCAAATAGTTACACCAAAGTTAGAGCAGTTACTTATGCAAGAACCGAAAATAAATTAACCGTAACCGAGCGTTTAAAACCGAACGATGTAAACTATGGATTGAAAAAATTTGCCATGAAAGTAGTTGCCGGTTCTGATTTTGGAAAGTGGCTAAGGCAACACATTGCAGATCCGGTACATTATACAGGTAAAGTTGTTGAATGGAGAAATTATGAAGCGACCTATGATGTGCAAGAGCTCGAACCCAATTCGAGAAAAAAAGCGACCTATGTTTTACAAGAATATTTTATACCAGTAGATCATTTTGATTCCTTTTATCCAAAAATGGTTAAAGTATTAAAAAACAACGATGTAAATGTGATCAACATTTCAATCCGGCATGCAAATAAAGATACGGGATCGTATCTCGCTTGGGCTAAGGAGGAAGTTTTTGCTTTCGTAATTTATTACAAACAGGAAATATCTGATGTTGAAAAGGCAAAAGTAACCCAATGGACAAGGGCCTTGATTGATGCATCGCTTTCTGAAAAGGGTGCTTACTATCTGCCCTATCAAATACAGGCTACTCAATCACAGTTTTCAAAAGCTTATCCAAATGCTGAAACATTTTTTAAATTAAAAAGGAAGTATGATCCTAATTATAAATTCAGGAATAAACTTTTTGATGCCTATTATAATCCAAAAAACTAGTATTAAGCGAGTTGTCAACTTTAATAGCCATTTAGCTAGAACGTTGTCAACACTGAATGATGCAAACTAAGATTTACTTCTTCGATTCGTCTATGGCTTTATTTACCACATCCTGAATCCTTCCTCTAATTTTTAAGTTCGATAGTTTATCGGTAACGGTAGGGTTAACACGGTTAGACAAAAACACATACACCAAACCGCGCGATGGATCTACCCAAACACAAGTTCCGGTATAACCGGTATGGCCGTAAGTTTGTGGCGAAGCCAGTTCAGACGGGTAATGTTTAGTCGTGTCCGGATCCCAACGATCGAAACCCAAACCTCTGCGGCTAACATTCGATTGTTTCGAAGTAAACATATCTACTGTCGAATTCTTGAAATATTCTACCCCGCCATAAGTACCACGGTTTAAAAGCATCTGGTAAATAATGGCCAAATCGTTGGCGCTGGCGAACAAACCTGCGTGACCAGAAACACCACCAGCCAAAGCTGCTCCCTGATCGTGAACGTAGCCAACTAAAAGGGTTTTCCTGAAATAGCTATCCATTTCGGTTGGGATAATCTGTTCTGGTTTAAAGCGGTTACGTGGTAAAAAACCTGCCGTTTGCATGCCTAATGGTTTGTAAAAATTTTCGTAAGTATATTGATTTAAAGGCTCTTCGCTAATGTGCTCTACAATATCTTTCATTACATACATGCTGATATCGCTGTATACATATTTGCCCCGTGTTTTTATTGGCGAGTTTAACATTTTAGGCCACATAAAATCTTTAAAAAAGCCTTTTTTGATGTAATAATTGTCGGCTACTTTCGTCGGGTAAGCTGCCGAAGAATCCCTGCTGTAATCGCCGGTTTTCACATAATCGTGAAAAGGAATGTAGGGAATAAAACCTGCCTGGTGCAACATCACTTCGCGCACCTGAATGTTGTTCATTGGCGTAGTACGTGCCTTTGGGATATAAGCACCAATATTGGTATCTAATTTTAACTTTCCTTCTTCAAATAAACGCATTACGGCAGGAGTAGTTGCAGTTACCTTGGTTACCGAAGCCAGATCAAAAATATCGGTTACCTTATCGGGCACATTGGTGTCATAAGTATGTGTGCCATATGCTTTGTTAAAGATCACCTTACCGTCTTTAGCCACCAAAACCACTAATCCTGGTGTTGCTTTCTGCGCTATGGCCTCAGCAGCAATGGCATCAATTTCTTTTAAGTTGTTCGAATTTAAACCTGCATCTTCGGGTACGGTGTACTTTAAGCGCGTGGCCGTTGTAGTAAAACCAGAACCCATGGTATAACGTGCGGAATAAGCAGTAGTTAACTTATTTGAAGCGGCAATGCCACCAAAAATATACTGTGGCACAATAGCAGCAGCATCAATATTGTTTTGACCGGTCCATACAATCGGCGATTTTAACAGATCGAATGATTTTAAACCTGGCCCATTACCAAAAAAAGAAATAATTACCTGTTTATTTTTACTGATACTGTTAATGAAGTTAATGTATTTGGCTTTGCTTACATTTTGATCATCAATAGAAATTAAAATGGTATTAAAATATTTAAGGTCATCTTCTAAATCGTTCAAATTCACGCTGTCTTTATAAGAATCGGCAGAAAATGAAGTAATTTTATCATATTTATTCGCCAAACTATCAAAAACGGCACTGTAAGCAAAGCTCAGGCTAACTGAAGCAATATTCTTTTTCTCTAGTGATTTTAAGGGAATAACACCATCCTGATTGTTTAACAATACGGTTGTATGAGCTATCACATTGGCAATAGCCAGTTTTTTCTCATTCGCTGTATGCTCCTGTGCGCAGGCCATTAAACATAAAATATTGCAGCAAAATGCTACAACCAAGATACACAATCTATTTCGCTTCATATACTTTTTCTCCGTTCAGGTAGGTTTTTAAAACTTTGGTTTTTAATATGTTTTGTGGTGTTGATTTCAAAATATCGTGATCGAGCATAACAAAATC
>NZ_JBFTQI010000072.1:0-15159 GCF_056398925.1 Pedobacter sp. 01T416_2 | reverse complement strand
GGGTGATACCATTCGTGTTTCGTTAACGGAAGACCCTGAATTTGAAGCACCAGTTGCTAAAGCCCTGGCAGACCGTTATGCTTTAAGGAGTCCGAAGTCTGAAGTCGGAAGTCCCGAGTCGACTACACTACGCTCTACGCCCCACGCCCCCCGCCCAACTTATTCCCCTTACGAGTACAATCGCCGTATTACCACTGCTGTACAGCATATTGGTGGGCATCACCATCCGGTAGTGATGATCGATGTTTCGAAGGAAAACTTAAAAGATCCTTACTTTTTAAGTTCAATTGGTTACAATTACAGTGCAGGTTTAGATAAATATAACTTGGCCGATCAGGCTTGCGATTTAGCCTTCTTAGGTGATAATTTGCCATCTTTTTCTTTCCCTGGGAATTTAAAGCAAGTTTATAATTACGAAACCTGGTTAAAACTTAACGATAAAAACAATTGTCATCCTTTATATACGCTTGCCGAATATGGTTCTGCGGATGTTAAAGACGAATTTTTGAATTTCGTACAGATTGATTCAAAACAATTTAGCGATGCAACAATTGCACAATTGGATAACACCGTTGTTTTAATTTTGGAGACTTCTGCAACACATGGGATGGCTGAACAAAGGGCCTTTTTTGTTGCTTTGCAGGAGAAAAATATTCAGATCCCGGTAATCATTAAGAGATCTTACCAAGATGCAGATGCCGATCATTTAATGCTTTATGCTGCAACCGATATTGGCGCTTTATTTACCGATGGCTTTGGAGATGGGGTATGGATTGATGCAGAAGGTCAAAACCTTTCGTTGATTAATTCTACCAGTTTTGGGATTTTACAGGCTACACGTACACGCATCAGTAAAACAGAATATATTTCTTGCCCAAGCTGCGGAAGAACACTTTTCGATTTACAAGAAACCACTCAGCTGATCCGGTCACGTACCGATCATTTAAAAGGAATAAAAATCGGTATCATGGGCTGTATTGTTAATGGGCCAGGTGAAATGGCCGATGCCGATTACGGTTATGTGGGCACCGGCCCAGATAAAATTACCTTATACCGTGGTAAAGAAGTAGTAAAGAAAAATGTAACTACCGCCTATGCGCTTGATGAACTGATCGACATCATTAAAGATGATGGCAACTGGGTAGAGAAGGTTTAATAATTAATACTACGCTGTAGTTTGTATACTCACAAACCACTATGCTGTCATTCTGAGCGCAGCGAAGAATCTATATCCTGGGTAGCACCGGATTACAAACTACTGCGCCATTATCAATACTAGCATAGTTTTAACAGCACCAATATTCTTAGCAGATTCTTCATTGCATTCAGAATGACAAAGACTAGAGCACCATTTAAATTTGTAATCAATAAATCCTAAATTGCCTTAATGAATATCCCGGAGTTTCAATCCCTGTTTAACGAACTTAGAAATTGGCTTGCTGGCAAAGGCCTTGCTGATGGCGAACTCGTTTATTCTTACTTTTTTATCGGGTTGCTTGGCGTTATTCTATTTTTGTTCATCACCATATTTTTAACCCGACAGCTTTTTATCGGTGTGGTAAAAAGTGCAAAAACAAAGTCAGACTGGCAAAAAGCTTTATTCGAATTTAGGGTTTTCAGGGCTTTTGCTTTAATATTTGGGGCCTATATCATCTATAATGTTGTTCCTTATCTTTTTATCGATTTTACAAAAGGGTTGTTTTATGCTTTAATATTTGCTAAAATCTACATGGTTTTAGCCGTAATGTTTGCTGTAAATGCATTTCTGAATGCTTTGGTATCCATCATGGAATCATCAAAGAAATACGCCGATAAACCCATTAGAAGTTACAAACAGGTAGCCAAAATTGTATTTTATATTGTTGGTTTTGTGCTCATCCTGTCCATTATTCTTGGCGAATCACCGCTTTATGTTTTCGGTGGTTTTGGCGCAGTTACCGCTGTTTTCATTTTGGTTTTCAGAGATCCGATTTTAGGTTTTGTAGCTTCTGTACAAATGAGTGCCATTGATCTGGTTAGGGTAGGCGATTGGATTACAGTAGAAAAATATGGGGCAGATGGTGAAGTAACCGAAATTAATTTAACCACCATTAAAGTGCGTAATTGGGATAAAACGGTAACCATTGTGCCGAGTTACGCTATTGTGAGCGAGTCGTTTAAAAACTGGCGAGCAATGGAAGAAAGTGAGGGCAGGAGGATTAAACGCCACATTAATATTAAAATTTCGAGTATTAAATTCTGCGATGAAGAGCTGATTGGAAGGTTGCAGAGTATCGATTTTTTGAAAGATTACCTTAAAGAAACGCAGGCTTTTATAGAACGGTATAATGCCGAAAATACCGTGAATCCCAATAATCTGGTTAATGGCCGTCACATGACCAATATTGGTACTTTTAGGGTTTATGCAGAAAAATATCTGGAGAGCAATCCGCATATCAATACCGATTTAACCTTCATGGTGCGCCAGTTACAGGCCACAGAAAACGGATTGCCGATTGAAATTTATGTTTTCTCGAAAGAAAAAGGATTAAGGAAATTTGAAGAGGTTGCCGCCGATATTTTCGATCATTTATTAGCTGCGGTACCTTATTTTGATCTGGAAATTTTCCAAAGCCCAAGTGGCAGCGATATGCGAAATTTTGTAAGGAGAGGGGATGATTAGTATTGAAAAATTAGAACTCCCATAAATAATTTCCACCAAAGTAGTTTCTTAGGAAAACCAAAGAAATGATAATCAAAAAGACTAAAATTCCTTGAAGGGTAACGTTTTGTGCTAGTTTACTGTTAAAATAGAGAATTATCGCTAGCAAAACACCTAAAGTACTGGTAACTAATCCAAAAAAAGTTTAGGTGGGATCCTATATTTTTCATGAAAGGTTTGAGCACTAAAAATGCGTTCCTTTCCGTTTTTGGAGCGATAGCCCTCAAAATCAACAATAAATTCAGTATTTGATTTTACGGGCGAGAAATTACTGTCAAGAAAAATGATAAAACAGAAAAATAATGTTAATCCAATTAAGATCTTCTTAAATAGAGCTTGATTGAAGCCTGAGAAGTTGATTCTATCTTGAGCCATAATTTATGATGGCCCAAGATAATTAATTTATACTTCACTTATAAAAGTGATTACCTTTTCGCAAACCTTAAACAACAGCGGTGGCAAAGTTTCATTGGTATAAGGTTGCGTAGCGCCGTAAACATGGTTAGCGCCTTCAATTTTAACTAATCTGCTATTCGGATTGGCTTCTGCCAAAGTTTGTGCGGTTTCAAAAGGAACATTTACATCATCATCACCATGGATAATCAACCACGGGATGTTTACCCGTTTTGCAGCATCTAAAATATTCAATGCTGCTGCATTCTCTTCAAAATCTTCCAATAAACCAATATTTAATGGCATTTGCTCTTTGGTACGGGCATTGGTAACGAATATTTTGCCGGTTTTTTTCCATTCAGCTTCCTGTTCTTTTTTCCACAGGCTGGCAAAATCACCAATGGCACTCCAGGTAATCAGTTTGTTGATCCTTAAGTCATTCGCAGCCTCAATAATCGATAATCCACCACCGCGGCTATGGCCTATCAGGTTTACCTTTGTGTCTTTACCGTATGCTTTTTCGATAAAATCGAGTACCGCATTTAAATCAAAAAGTTCTTTTGATACGGTATTATTGGCAAAGGCATCCATATCGGTTACATCTTTCGGGTCATTAACTGGCACACCGCTATGCGATAAATTGAACTTAATGTAACGGTAGCCATTGCTGGCAAAATGCCTGGCCACTAAATTGTGCGCCCCCCAATCTTTAAAACCTTTAAAGCCATGAACAAAAAGTACAATGGGCGTATTAGGGTTTTTTTCATCAAAAGTGATATCACCAATAATTAATTTTCCGTCAGAACCGCTAAGGCTAAAATTGCTTTGTGTAATCATAATTTAAGGAATTGATACAAATTATAAACCTACGAAATCTAATTTTGTTGTGTGTTTTTTGCATTAACCTGATGGATGTATTTGTTATGGAAGCGCCAAGAAAACCATTAATAGTTGCAGAGGCCTATATTATCTAAACCCGATAACAGTGGAAATATTTTTTATTGCAGGTTTTCGGCAAACCCAGACTAACGTTCCCAAAAAGATTGTAACGAATAGCGGGGCTAACACTAAAATGAAATACAGCTCCTGCTTTTCAAAAAATAAAAATTACCCATTACGATTTTTATAATAATACCATACCAAACAGATAAACAATAACTGCAAAGGCAACCTTGCCCAGGCTATAAATGGTGTGGCCGATATTTTGCCAAATATGAACAGCATCTTCTGGATCATGCAGATGTGCGTAGGCATAAATGCGATCAACATTAGGATAATCAGCACAGCTGCAAGCTTTTTCGTCTTCTTAATCAACAATAAAACCCCAAAAACAATTTTTAATATTCCGGAAAAATAAATTAAAAGCCAGGTGAAGGCAACCATTTTGGCATAATCACGTAATATACTGCAATGGATAAAAAGTGGTTACATTCAGTCAGGACGTAGAAGAGGGCGTAAATTCGGAGAAAAATTTTACGATTGGTTTGTTCATATAAATCAATATGGTTTGATTAATCTTTAAGCTCTTTATTTAAAACCGTTCTAAATTGATGTAAATTACAGGTTAATGACAGTCACATGCGTTCACCCTGTTACTTTTGTATCCCGATAATAGTTAATAACGGAAGCACTTGGAATATTTAAAAGTAATAGCTTTTACGCATCACCACATCGACCTGAAATCTTTAGGGAAATTGGTTATTTGTGATCAGAGTTTAGATAGCAGGTTGAAGAATGTTCAAACAGAACTTCCCGTTAGTGAAATCTTCTACATCGGAACCTGTAACCGTGTGGAGTTTGTTTTCCTTACCAAAGAGAAAACCGACAAAGAATTTGTAACCAGATTCCTTACTGTTTTAGACATGGGACTGCCTCCTGAATTTATGGAGCGTTTTCTTGATAATGTTACGGTATACGAAAACGAAGAAGCTTTTAACCATTTGCTCAGAACATCGTGCTCTTTAGAGAGTTTGGTGGTTGGTGAAAAGGAAATTCTTGCCCAGATCCGTAAAGCTTATGAAAACTGCCGCGATGCAGGTTTTACTGGCGATTACATGCGTATGATTATGGATCGTGTGGTTAAAACCGCAAAAGAAGTTTATACGCACACCAATATTTCAAAAAACCCCGTTTCTGTTGTTTCATTGGCCTACCGGAAGCTAAAAGAGTTAAATATGTGTGGCAACTCACGTATCTTGATTATTGGCGCCGGCGAAACCAATCAGAACATTGCAAAATACCTCAACAAACATAAATACTCGAATTTCTCGATTTTCAACCGTACGTTTTCTAAGGCCGAATCTTTGGCAGAAGAACTAGGTGGTAAGGCTTATCCTTTAGCAGCGCTTGAAGATTTTAATGAAGGATTTGATGTGATCATTACCTGTACCGGCTCAACTGAGGCAATTATTAACGAAGCCTTATACGCTAAATTGTTAAACGGCGATCAAGGCAAAAAGGTAATTGTAGATTTGGCCATCCCGAATGATGTTACCCCGGCAGTAATTCATAACAACCCTGTACATTATATCGAAGTAGAATCGCTAAAAGAGGTAGCACGCAAAAATATCCAGGAACGTTATAACGAACTGGTACATGCCGAAGAAATTATCAGCCATAACATTACCGAATTTTTCTCTGTTTTAAAACAACGCCGTATCGAACTGGCGATGCAGGAAGTACCAAGAAAGATTAAAGAGATCAAAAATACAGCCATAAATGGTGTATTTGCCGATGAAATTAGTCAGATGGATGAGGCTTCACGCGAAGTTTTAGAACGTGTAATGAACTACATGGAGAAAAAATACATCAGCGTTCCGATGGTAATGGCCAAAGAAATTTTGGTTAATCAATCTTAATTTTACCGCAAAGATCGCTAAGGGCTGGCGCTAAAAACGCCAAATCTCGTTTCTATCATTTTTTTTTCTGTCATTCTGAACGCAGTGAAGAATCTTTTATCTTTAGATAAATCCGGAAACCAATTCCCTCGTCGTCATGCTGAACTTGTTTCAGCATCTTTCATGCAATCAACTTAAATGGACTTACATTCCTTATATGGTTCAAACGCCATCTAACATATCATAGTGAAGTCAGGTATTATCATCTGACTTATAGTATATCTAAAAGGATCATGTGTAAGATGGTAACATCTTACACCACGTTATACTTTCATGTCGTAAATGTCACAGAAATCCTTTAAATCACTCATTCTGTAACCTCACTGTCTCATTTTTAAACAATTCATGGTATAAACCACTAATTAAATTAAATTTGCAACTCATTTAACCTTTATAGTGAAGAAATTAACCATTGGAACACGCGGTAGCGACCTGGCTTTATGGCAAGCAAATCATATAAAAGATGAATTGGCTGCGATTGGAATAGAAGCAGAAATAAAAATCATTAAAACGCAGGGAGATAAAATCCTGAATTTAAGATTGGATAAACTGGAAGGCAAAGGCTTCTTTACCAAAGAATTGGAAGAAGAGCTTTTAGGTGGAACGATTGATCTGGCTGTACATTGCCTTAAAGATTTACCTACTACACACCCTGAAGGATTGATCATCGCCGCTTTACCACCACGTGAAGAAGCAAGCGAATACCTATTGATTTTAAAAGATTGTGTAGATGTTTCGCAAAAGCTTTCGTTAAAAAAAGGCGCAATGGTTGGCACTTCATCTAATCGCCGCAAAGCCCAGCTATTGGGTTTACGTCCCGATTTGGAGGTTGAAGATTTACGCGGAAATGTACCCACCCGTATCCAAAAACTTCGTGATGAAGATTACGATGCCATTCTGATTGCAAAAGCTGGTGTTAAACGCTTAAATCTTGATGTAAGCGATTTACATGTGGAAGAATTAGAAACTACTGAGTTTATTCCGGCACCCGCCCAGGGGGCTTTGGCTATTCAGATCAGGGAAAATGATACCGAGCTTTTTGGTGCATTGCAAAAATTGCACGACCCGGAAACTGCAGAGACTGTAACTGTAGAACGTAAGGTTTTAAATCTTTTCGAAGGCGGTTGCCATATGCCTTTGGGCTGCTATTGCAAAAAAGAAAATGGAAAATTCGAAATATGGACTTCAAAAGCCGAAACGGCTGACCATTTTCCTGAGCGTTTGTTTTTACGCGCAGAAAGTACCGAAGGTTTGGCAGAAAAAATTGTGGCCAAGTTTAATGTAGAAAGAAAGAAACCGGCAAAGGTTTTCATCTCGCGCGAAATTGGTGAGCACAGTTATTTCCGTAGGGCATTAGAAAATAATAATATTGAAATAGAAGGACGTTCATTAATCCGTACATTCCCGATAGTAACGGTTTTAGATCAGTTTATCTTAAGACACGTAGATTGGGTTTTCTTCAGCAGCCGCAACAGCGTAGAATATTTTTTCAACCTAAAACCGGTAATGCCAAAGAAAACAAGGTTTGGTGTGGTAGGAAGGGGATCTGAAGATGCATTGCGTAAATTTGGCCATATTGCCGATTTTGTTGGCGAAAGTGGCGATATTACCGAAGTTGCAGAAGATTTTGCGCAATTGGTTGGCGGTCAGCAGATACTGTTTCCAAGAGCGCAGGATTCTTTACAATCGATTCAAAAATCATTACCAGCTGATGCTAAAATAATCGATCTGCCGATTTACGAAACAGTAATCGAAGATGATATTGACCAAAGTTATGCTGATGTGCTGATTTTTACCAGTCCATCAAATGTTGATGCCTATTTCGCTGATAATTTATTGGAGCCTGGCCAACAGGTAATTGCTATTGGAAACTCTACCGGTAAGAAATTTGATGAAATGGGTGTAAAATATGCTTTGCCTTATTCGCCTGATGAAATTGGACTAGCTGAGGCAGTGTTTGGGATTGAGATTAAGTAAGGTTTAGGGTGTAAGGTAAAAGGCATAAGGTTTAGGGCGTAAGGTAAAGGGCAGAAAGCGTAAGGCCATCTATGAAATCCAAAAATCTGTGTAATCATTCAATCTGTGCAATCACCCCGAAGGAAAAAATAAAAAGATATTCAGGTCTCGATACTTGATACTAAATACTTGATATAAATAAAATGTTAAATCGTCCGCGTAGATTAAGGAAAAACCCATTGGTGAGAGAGATGGTAGCCGAAACCCGGTTATCGAAAGATATGTTTGTGTACCCTTATTTTATAGTGCCAGGCAGCAATGTTACCCACGCCATTGATGCCATGCCAGGGGTAAACCATTATTCGGTTGATACCCTGGTTAAAGATGTAGCGGCCGGAATGAAAAAAGGACTCAACAAAATTATGCTTTTCGGTGTGGGCGATGAAAAATCTGAAGACGCGAAATCTGCTTATCATGATCATTCCTTGGTTCCAACGGCTGTTCGTGAATTAAAAAAACAGTTCGGTGATGATTTATATGTAATTACCGATGTTTGCGTTTGTTCTTATACCACMCATGGCCATTGCGGTATTTTAGAGAACGATTATGTTCAAAACGATAAAACAGTAGAGGTAATCGCTAAAATGGCTTTAACACATGCCGAAGCTGGTGCCGATATGTTTGCCCCGTCTGACATGATGGATGGACGGATTGAAGCCATACGTAATCTTTTAGATGAAAACGGTTTTGTAAACGCAGCCATTATGAGCCATGCCACAAAGTTTGCTTCAGCCTATTATGGCCCGTTCAGAGAGGCTGCAGACTGTGCACCAAGCAAAGGCGATAGGAAGGCTTATCAGATGGATTTTAGAAACCCATTAGAGGCTTTGCGCGAAGCCGCTTTAGATGAACAGGAAGGCGCTGATGTTTTAATGGTGAAACCAGGTTTAGCTTATCTGGATATTATCCAACGGTTAAAACAGGATACCAATTTGCCAATTGCTGTTTATAATGTGTCAGGCGAATACTCGATGGTAAAAGCAGCTGCCGAACGCGGTTGGATAGACGAGCAAAAAGTTGTAATGGAAACGATGCATGCCTTCGCCCGTGCAGGCGCAAGTATTATTACCACTTACCATATTAAAGATATTTTAAATAACAACTGGATTTAGATAAGCTGAAAGCTTAAAGCAAAAAGACCAAAGCCATTGTATAGCGCTTTACTTTTCGCTTTAAGCTTTAGTCTTTCAGCTTTAAGCTTAATAAAAATGTTAGATTCATTAAAGAAAATGTTTTCAGGCAACGAAGCCGATATTCCGGTAAATACAGGTAGTAAACCTGATATTTCGAGAGTAAAATCTGCCGAATTGTACGAGAAATCAAAAACGTATTTCCCTGGTGGGGTAAACTCACCTGTTAGGGCTTTTAAATCTGTTTATGGTACGCCACTTTTTATCGAAAAAGGTGATGGCTGTTATATTTGGGATGCCGATGGTAATCAGTTTATCGATTTCTGTGGTAGCTGGGGACCATTAATTTTAGGGCATAACAATCCTAAAATCCGCGAAAAAGTTACCGAGGTAATGCAGAACGGAATGAGCTTTGGTGCGCCAACAGCTTTAGAAAATGAATTGGCTGAGCTGATTATCAAAAACAACCGTTTTGTTGAGAAAATCCGTTTTACCAGTTCTGGTACCGAAGCGGTAATGTCTGCCATACGTTTGGCAAGAGGTTTTACCGGTCGCGATAAAATTTTAAAGTTCGAAGGCTGTTACCACGGTCATAGCGATTCGCTTTTGGTTAAAGCCGGTTCTGGTTTGGTTACTTTTGGTGAAACCTCTTCTGCGGGTGTGCCAAAATCTTTTGCTGAAGAAACCATCGTTGTACCCCTAAATGATAAAACAGCTATTGAACAAGCTTTTGCTCAGTTCAAAGATCAGATTGCAGCAGTAATTATTGAGGGTATCCCTGCAAATAATGGTTTGATTATTCAAGATGAAGAATATATTCATTTCTTGCGTAAAATCTGTACGGATAACGGTTCCCTTCTGATTTTCGATGAAGTTATTACCGGTTTCAGGGTAGGCTTTGAAGGAGCTGCGGCGCATTATGGCGTTACACCTGATATTGTTACTTATGGCAAAATCATTGGTGGTGGCTTACCTGTTGGGATGTATGGTGCACGTGCTGAAATTATGGCACATATCTCTCCTGATGGCGGTGTGTATCAGGCAGGAACCTTGTCTGGAAATCCGGTGGCTATGGCAGCAGGCATTGCAACATTAACAGAACTGAACAAATCAAGCTTTTACAAAGATTTGAATACCAAAGCGCAAGAATTTGTAGCCAGTATTCAGCGTTTTGCAACCGCACGTAACTATAAATTTAAGGTATTTACCATTGGTTCTATCTTCTGGTTTGCTTTTACCGATAAAGATAAAATCCAGTCGGCTGATGATATTGATGCCAGCAGCATGGAGAAATTCAAAATTATGCACCGCGAGTTATTGAATAGAGGAATTTATTTAGGCCCATCGGGATATGAAGTTGGTTTCGTATCTTCAGCACATACTAAGATCGAATTGGAAAAAGCGAAACGTGCTATTTTTGAAGCATTAGATTTAGTATTTAAGAAGTAAGACTTTTTTGTTTAACCACAGAGGACGCTAAGTTTTCACAGAGAGCAAGAGGTTTGTTCGGAAAATCGTCATTGCGAGGAGGAACGGCGTAGTAATCTTAGTCAATTGGTTTTAAAATACCGGTAGTAGTAAGATTGCTGTGTGCTTCGCAATAGCGGACAGAGTAGAATAAATCGGTGAAATCACATTATCTGTGTAATCAACCCGAAGGAAAAGATATTTAAAATTAAAAGCCCCTTTAGGGGTTGGGGTATGAAGAAATCTATAWTTATATTTTACGCATTATTGCTTTACGCACTGATTCAACTCATTTCGTGGGGAACATTGGTGGTGCGTTTGCAGCCAAGCCGCATGACCATGATTATGGGCGAAGGTTCAGTGTTTTTGTTTTTGCTCTGTATCGGCGGTTATTTCCTTCATCAATCGTTAAAACGTGAAGATAAATTAAGGGAACAGCAGCAGAACTTTCTGATGTCAATTACACATGAGCTGAAATCGCCTTTGGCAGCGATAAAACTTTCTATCCAAACCATTGTTAAACGTGATTTGGATAAGGCACGCCAAACTTCATTGCTTAACAATTCGCTAAAAGATATCGAGCGTTTGGATGATCTGGTTGAAAATATGTTGTTGGCCACCAAGATCGAAAACCGTTCCTATACTTTTCCGAAGGAAGAATTTAACTTCTCGGAGCTGGTATATAAAATCACGGATAGGCTACAGGTTCACTCTTGCGGATGCGAGCAGATTATAAATGCTAAAATTCAGCCAAATTTGCAGGTGGTGGGTGACAAATTTGCCTTATCGTCAGTAGTAACCAATTTAATTGAGAATGCGGTGAAGTATTCGAACCCGTGTGATGAGATAAATGTGCATTTAAACAAAGTTGATGGGCATATTCAATTAAGTGTGGTAGATCAGGGGCCGGGTATTTCAGATGCCGAAAAAATGTTGATATTTGATAAGTTTTACCGCGTTGGTAACGAGAATGTCAGAAAAGCGAAAGGAACAGGTTTAGGCTTGTTTATTGTGAAAGAGGTTTTACAATACCATGATGCAGATATTACAGTAAAAGACAATTTGCCTCAAGGAAGTATTTTTGAAGTAACATTTAGTTAATCTCAATTATGTCACAAAAATTAAGAATTCTATTGGTAGAAGACGAGGATCACTTGTTAGATGCTATCAAATTAAACCTGGAACTTGAGGGTTATAAAGTTCACGCCGTTAAAGATGGCAAAACCGCTCTTAAAATTTTTAAAGAAGAACGCTTTAATCTAATTATTTTAGATGTAATGTTGCCTGAAATGGATGGTTTCCAGGTTTGCGAAACAATCCGTTTAGAGAATGCAGAAGTTCCGATTATGTTTTTAACAGCTAAAAACACTTCAGAAGACCGTGTTTTAGGTTTGAAAAAGGGAGCTGATGATTATTTGGTTAAACCTTTCAACTTAGAAGAATTAATTCTTCGTGTTGGTATTTTGGTTAAACGCAGTTTAAAATCTGATGATTTAAAAGAATTGAATTCTTACAAAATCGGTGATAAAACAATTTATTTTAACTCTTTCGAATTAAAACACGATGATGGCACCATCACACCGTTAACCAAAAAGGAAACGATGTTGTTGAAACTGTTGATCGAACGTAAAAACGATGCGGTTTCAAGAGAGCAGATTTTAGAAACCGTTTGGAATTATGATGTTTATCCTTCAACAAGAACAATCGATAACTTCATTTTAACTTTCCGTAAGTATTTCGAACCAGATCAAAAAAATCCAGTTTATTTCCACTCGATCCGCGGTGTAGGCTATAAATTTACTGATAGTCATTAATGTACAATAATAAGGGCAGATATGCTTTAATGGCTGTTTTTGCGCTTGCTGCATTGGTTTGTGTATTTTACAATCAATATCAGCTGGCCGCTGTTTCAGGACTGTTGTTTGCCTTTGTTGTTTGGAGCCATTTTAAGCATAGTTCGGTTTTGATGGCATCAAAACATTTCAAGAATAACGAATTCGGTAAAACCAAAGCCTTATTGGCTGAGGTGGTTAAGCCAGAGCGCTTGGCTAAAAGCCGAAGGGGTTATTACGAATTTATGCAAGGCAATATGGCTTTGAAGGAAGAAGACTATGATAAAGCCGAGTATCACTTTCAGTTGGCAAGCCGCTTTCCGGTAGGAGGTAAAAATGAGAAATCGTATGTACTGATCCATTTGGCTAATCTCGCTTTGCGGAAGAAAGATAGAGAAAGGGCAGAAGCTTATACGAAATTGGCCAAAGAGCTTGCCGAAACGCAACGCTCGAAAGACATTCTCGTTAAAATTGAAAAAGAAATAAGCAAGTTATAATATTAATATTGTCATTTTGAATAACGAAGCACCAGTTTAGGGATAAAAAGGTACTTCGTTTTTTTTTTATTTATACCTTTGCAAAATTAAAATTTTAGGCAGTCCGTCATCCTGAACTCAGTTCTGGATCTAACTAAAGAAAGATGCTGAAATAAATTCAGCATGACGTGTAGTGCGACACCAGATACAATCATGAAGAATAACCTATTTTTAGACGCAGCATTTTCAAAACAAACCGAACGCCCACCAGTATGGATGATGCGTCAGGCAGGTCGTTTTATGCCACAATATTGGGAAATTAAAAACAAATACTCTTTTTTAGAGATGTGTAAAAATCCAGAAATTGCTGCAGATGTGACCATGTTGCCTGTTGATTTGTTGGATATTGACGCCGCGATTTTATTCTGTGATATTTTGGTAACCGGAGAGGCTATGGGTGGTGATTTGAGTTTTACTCAAGGCGTTGGACCTAAATTTGCAAATCCGGTACGTACCGCTAAAGACATCGAAAACTTAAATGTTGATTGTCTGGACGAATTGCAATATGTTGCTGATGCGATTAAAGTGATTCAACAACGATTGGATAACAGAATTCCATTGATCGGTTTTGCAGGTGCACCATTTACCGTAATGAGTTATTTAATTGAAGGAGGTTCATCTAAAGATTTTAAATTAACCAAGCTCTTTATACACAATCAGCCAGAGCTGGCGCACAAACTTTTGGCTAAAATTGCTAAAGTAACGGCAGATTACCTGAATCTTCAGATTACTGCTGGCGTTAATGCTGTTCAGATTTTTGATAGTTGGGCACTTGCTTTATCATGGAATGATTATCAGGAGTTTTCTCACCATTATATTCAGGAAATCATTGCTAACTTAAACAGAAAAGATATTCCGGTTATTTCTTTTTGTAAAGGGAGCTCAGTTTTTGCTCCGATTATGGCAGAAGCTAAACCAGATGTAATTTCAGTTGACTGGAATGCTGATTTATTGAACATTAAAAATGCTTTGCCAAAAGGTATTGCCGTACAGGGAAATTTAGATCCACATATTTTATATGCAGATAAAGCAGTAATTAAAGCACAGATCCATAAATTGTTTGAACGCATGCGTGGTACCGAAGGTTTTATCTTCAATTTGGGCCATGGTATAATGCCAGATATTCCCTTCGATAACGTTAAATACGCAATTGAAGTGGTTAAAGAGTTTAGGTATTAAATTCTCGTCAACCCATAATAGATAAATGATAGAAACGCTATTGCCATATTATCGATATTTCATAGCAGTACATGTTGTATTTGTAATCAGCTGGATGGCAGGACTGTTTTATATCCTGAGTCTTTTTATTTACCATACCGAGGCAAACGATAAACCTGAACCCGAAAAAAGTATCCTCCAAAAACAGTTTGTTAAAATGGAGGCTACTTTGTGGAAAATTATCGCCACCCCAGCCATGATCATTTCTGTTTTGGCAGGTGTATCTATGCTGACTTTAAACCAAGGCTTGCTTCAAGCCGATTGGATGTGGGTTAAGCTAGGTTTTGTTGTTGGCTTACTCATTTATCATTTTATCTGTCAGAACATCGTTAAACAGCTTAAAAACAACCAGTATAGGTTAAACAGCTTTCAATTGAGGTTGTGGCGCGAATTGGCAACGATTTTTATGATTGCCATTGTATTCGTGGTAATCCTGAAAAACGCCATTAACTGGATTTACGGTTTAATAGGGATAATGGGCATAGCAATGGCCATTATGATTGCGGTTAAACTGTACAAGAACTATCGTAAAAAACGTGGCGAATAATCTGTATACCACAATTCACTAGGGCACTGAGAATATTGTTTGTAATTAGCGGTGTTAATAAAAGCTTTGTGTCCTTTGTAACCTTGGTGGTCGACTCGTAAATCACTTTGTTTCCTTTGCGTAAACTTCGCGTGCCTCGCGGTTAAATAAACCAAAAACTATTCTAAATTTGGGCGATAAAATTCAAGCGCATGTTTACAACTACAGGTCTGAAAAAGGCCTTACTGCTAATACCATTTCTTTTTAGTGCTTATTTCGCTTCGGCACAGTTTGATCAATCGGCTTTCGAAAACCGGATACGTCCCGATAGCAGCTTAACCAACGAGGTTCACTTCAACTTTTATAATTTAAACTATGTTCGTAATTACGAGTATACCAACGATTTTCATGATGGTTATACTTTGTACGGAACACAGTTACAG
>NZ_JBFTQI010000071.1:0-12347 GCF_056398925.1 Pedobacter sp. 01T416_2 | reverse complement strand
GACCAATACCGCACTGATGTTCTTTTCTGTCATTACTTTTAAGGCATCTAAAACAGAAATATTTTCTGATACCGAGATAATCCGTACCTGTTTGGTATCTAACAAGTGTTTTACGCTTTTCATAAAACTTAATTTGGTTATAACAATTTAAGAAATAATTAGCTGTAAATCAAAGTTTTATTTTATGTTGTTCTCAGCTTTACAAACAACGCACAGTTTTATATATGCTAAACCTGGCAGGAATGGCAGCCTCCGTCCCGATTTTACATCGGGATTCATTGGAGCTATGATATATGGCAGGACCGAAGCTGAGCTAAGAACTATAGGACTTGCTTTTCAAAAAATAGCTAAGACATGAAGTATTGGGACTTGTAGTGAAAATAGAAGTACTATTTTACAATCTGTAAACTTGCTTGTACTTTTAATTATTTGGCTTTCACAAAGGGATGTGGTAACTTTGCATTTCATTTTAAAACAAATAATTATGTCATCAGTAGAGACTTCTTATATCCCTTACAAAGTTAAGGACATTTCACTGGCAGAATGGGGCCGTAAAGAAATCGGATTAGCCGAAGCAGAAATGCCAGGTTTAATGAGTTTACGTAAAGAATTCGGTCCAACACAACCGTTAAAAGGTGCGCGCATTGCAGGTTGTCTGCACATGACCATCCAAACGGCTGTATTAATCGAAACATTAACTGCACTGGGTGCTGAAGTTACCTGGTCATCTTGCAATATTTTTTCTACTCAGGATCACGCTGCTGCTGCAATTGCTGCTGCTGGTATTCAGGTTTATGCCTGGAAAGGTTTAAACGAAGAAGAATTCGATTGGTGTATTGAGCAAACTTTACACTTCGGTCCGGAGCAACAACCATTAAACATGATTTTGGATGATGGTGGCGATTTAACCAATATGGTTTTTGACAAATACCCTGAGCTGATTGCAGCTATTAAGGGTTTGTCAGAAGAAACTACAACTGGTGTTCACCGTTTGTACGAAAGAATGAAAAACGGAACATTGCACTTACCTGCAATTAACGTTAACGATTCGGTTACTAAATCTAAATTCGATAACAAATACGGATGTCGTGAGTCATTGGTTGATGCGATCCGTCGTGCAACTGATGTAATGATGGCTGGTAAAGTGGCTGTTGTTTGTGGTTATGGCGATGTGGGTAAAGGTTCTGCAGAATCTTTAAGCTCGCAAGGTGTACGTGTTATTGTTACCGAAATTGATCCGATCTGTGCTTTACAGGCTGCAATGGAAGGTTACGAAGTTAAAAAATTAGCTACTGCAATTAAAGAAGCTGATATCGTAGTAACCACTACCGGTAATTGTGATATCGTTCGCGAGCAACATTTCAGAGCATTAAAAGATAAAGCGATTGTTTGTAACATCGGTCACTTCGATAACGAAATTGATATGGCTTGGTTAAATGGCAATTATGGCGATACCAAAGTGGAGATTAAACCTCAGGTTGATAAATACACCATTGATGGTAAAGATGTAATCATCCTGGCCGAAGGTCGTTTGGTTAACTTAGGTTGCGCAACTGGTCACCCAAGTTTTGTAATGAGTAACTCATTCACCAACCAAACTTTGGCTCAATTGGAGCTTTGGACCAACACTGGTGCTTACGAAAACAAGGTTTATACTTTGCCTAAACATTTAGATGAAAAAGTAGCACGTTTACACTTAGAAAAAATCGGTGTAGAATTAGATGTTTTGGATCAACACCAGGCTGATTATATCGGTGTACCGGTAGAAGGTCCTTTCAAAGCAGATACATACAGGTACTAGTTCAGTTTACAGTTTTCAGTTCGCAGTAACTGAAATTTAATAATATCAAAGGGATGTGCAAATTGCATGTCCCTTTTTTTATTCCCTCCGATTCATTGGAGGAGTGCCTGCAAGGCGGGGTGTCACTAAGTCTGGGTGAGTCTCCTATTTTTTGAAAACGTTGGTTCCTGTTCTCTTCGGAGGTTTCAGTCCTGCTGTACACTTTATCCCGATAGAAGAATCGGGATGTTCGTTTCCATCAGGTTTATTTTACAAAGAATTGTGGTTCTTTCGCCCTTGAAAACTTACATTTGAAAAAAGAAGAAATGATGAAAAAGTTAATATTTGCTTTAATTCTTTGTGTATTTGCGTTTTCTGTAAATGCCCAAACCACGCCTCAAAAAGCTGCATCAGCAAAAGTAATCACCAAACAAACGGTAGATATTGCTTGCGGCGAATGCCAGTTTAAAATGAAAGGTAAAGACTGCGAGTTAGCAGTAAAAATAGATGGTAAATCTTATTTTGTTGATGGAAAAGGGATTGATGATTTTGGCGATGCCCATGGCGAACATGGTTTTTGCAACGCCGTGAGCAAAGCGGAAGTTACTGGCGAAATCGTGAACAACCGCTTTAAGGCGAAAGAAATAAAGTTATTGCCGGTTAAGRAATAGTTTTACCGCAAAGAAGGCAAAGTTTTTCGCAAAGATGCGCTAAGGATGATTTAAAACTATTTGAACCTAGCTTTGTGTTCTTTGTGCCTTTTTGTGTGCGCTTTGTGTTTAAAAATGCAGTAGATGTTTTAAGGTGAAAGAAATAAAGTTATTGCCAGTTAAGAAGTAGGTTTACCGCAAAGAACGCAAAGCTTTTCGCAAAGAGGCGCTAAGAATGATTTAAAACTATCTGAACCCAGCTTTGTGTTCTTTGTGCCTTTTCTTTGTGCTCTTTGCGGTTAAAAAGCAGGCTATTCAAATTCCTTTTCTAGCCCCTCTCTTAAATCGAAAAGTAGCCATTGTTTGCTTTTCACATCTGCCTGTCTGGTTTTTAGCAACTGGATGAAATCTTTCACCCCGATTTCTTCATTCCCGTTGCCGTGGATCAATACAATACTGCCCGTATTCGGCTGTTGTCCTTTTGCCAGCCAGGCATCACTGCCAATAGGAATTAATCCGTAGGCCTCGATCTTTTCTACAATGGTCTTATCCGATACCAAGCCGGGGAAACGGAAAAATACAGATGGCGTTAAACCATTTTTGAGCATCAGTTTTTCATTCTCCAATACCTCGACATCTAAATTGGTTCCAGAGGCCAATAGAAAGTTTTCAGCTAAGGGTAACTTATTTACTTCGTGGTTGTAGGTATGGTTTACCCAGGTGATATTTAGTTCCTTTTTCTCTACCAGACTTTTCAGCCAGTTCAAGTCATCTTGATGTTTCAGCATCCATTTGCCAGAAACAGAAATCGCGAGTGGCGCAGGCTGTTCTATCTTTTTAAATTCATCAAAAACAGATTGAAAAATAATCCTGTCTAAAGCCTTGTGCGAGGGACAAAGGTCGATCGTTAAGGTAATCCCCTTTTCGTTCGGGATGGCATGATCTATCCCTGCATTTTGAAGCTGTAGATCTTTAGCTGCCGCTGCTTCTATTGATTTAATATAAGCTGTGTTTTTGAAAATCGCCAATACATTTTGAAACTGTAAGCTGCTTGTGGTATAATTACTGGCCAGATCTACTTTGTTATCTAAAGTTTCTGGATTCACCAGCAATAAATATTTTTGATTATTTGCGGAAAAACTTCTAACTGCAATCAGCTTTTCGTTATCGCGGGCGGCTGTAGCAAAGTTTACCTTGTAGCGTTTGATATCATCAAAATTTTGTGCAAAAACTTTAATACTAAAAAAGCAAATGGAAAAAATAATGAGAAGCAATGATTTAGATAACTTCATATTTCCTTATTTAAAATCTTTCTAATTTAAGCCAAATCCATTATCTTTACAAACATCGCCATGAACAAAGAAAAAGTAAAATTATGGTTTAAGCGGGTGGGGCTGGTTGGGTTTTTATTCTTCCTGATTAAAGGATTAATATGGCTTGTAGTTTTCTACTTTATTGGCAAAAACGTTACCTAAATAGTTCATTTGTTCACTGGTCATTCGTTTATTAATGCCATACCAATTACATAATTAGTCTTCTAAGTCAAGCGTCATCCTGATCCGATAGCTATCGGATTTGTTTCAGGATCTGTTTCGAAAGTATTCCAAAACTTTTCTATCTAAAAGTAAATAACATATTCGCGAGGAAATTCCACACAAAAACAATCACTATTGCAAAGAATTTGGCTACGTAAAAATTGGTTCCGTTTTTCCTTTGGTGGAACAGGTAAATGATAAAGGTGTTTAGTCCTAAACCGATTAAACTCACCACTAAAAACTTGCTAAATTCGGTTCCCCAATGCGTATTGGTACTTTCGAAAGTCCAAACCCGGTTAATCAGATAATTATTGGTTACCGCCAAAGTAAAGCMGATGGCATTAGAAATATATTTATTTATTTTAATCTTTTCCTTACACAACCAGGTCGCGCCGAAATCTATTGCCATCCCGAGGAAACCTGTTAATCCAAATTTTAAAATGCGGAAGAATAAATCCATGTTAATGTATTTTAACCAAATAAAATCGCTCTAAAACCTGAGGGCGTGTTTTTGCGTTTAAAAATTTACCTGTGAGTTTGGTGGTATGAAAATATTCAAACGATTTTAGAACTTCAGCATGGTATTCACTTTTCAATTTTGTTAATTCCTGTTCTGGAATGTATATAACCAAGTCTTTTAGGTGCTTTGATTTGTCGAGATCGGTATAATTATGAATATATTTTACTTCACCAGGGRCATAAAAATCAAAAGAAAACGCAYCTATATAATTTAATACTGCAGGTTTAGCAGTAGGGTAATTTTGCTTTAACCAATTACCTGCCTGCATACCCGATTGATATTTTAAAAGGGCCGGGTAGAAAAAAATGAAGAGAAATATCATTAAACCAACAGATAAAAATGCACTTCTGGCAATGATGGTTTCCAATAAAATGCCTTTAAATAGTAAGAAAGAGATGGCGAGAACAACAATCAGGATGCCGATAATTAAATATGGGCTTTCAAATCCAAAGAAAAAGGCTAAGACAGAAAGTAAGGCAATAACCAAAATGAAAATGATGTTCTGTATAATGAAGAAGGTTTTTAAACCGTTGCCACCAAGCTTCCTTAAGTACAAGGCTGTGATGATCGAAAACTGAGGAAAGATGATCAATATATAATGCGGCAACTGAAATTTAGAAAGCGAAAAGATCAGAAAAGTAACCGCTGCACTTGCCCAGATCATAATGCTTTCGGGCGCTAAAGCTATTCTATTTTTTCTTTTGAATAGATTTACAACGGCCGTATAAAATAATACAGACCAAGGAAGGAATGCCCAAAGGGTAGTGTGTAGAAAAAAGGAAATATCCCCTTTGCCTTTAATTGGACCATTGTTAAAAAACCTTCCGAACTGACTGTCCCAAAAGAAAAATTTTAAACCCGAAACACCGGTTCTTTCAAAAACGATTTTTTCGGGATGCAGATCGAATTGTGTGTAAAGTGAATACAGCTCAGGGGTAATAAAAATAAAAATCAAAAGAATGGCGATATACCATTTTGGTTTTAAAAGCTGACGGTACTGTTTTGTAAGCAACCAGTAGATAATAAAACCGGCAAATACAGGAATCAATACAAAAATTCCTTTGATCAATATCGCGCAGGCCGCAAAAAATGAACCTGCTACAATGTGCCAGAAAGAATTTTGATGTGCTTTATAATAATGGTAAATAGATGCTAATGTAAAAGTGGTAATATAAATTTCGGCCCTAACATCAAATGTAGAGGTGATGATATGCAAGGCACTTAGAAAAATTACCGCACTGATCAATCCGGTTTTTTCATCGTATATATCTTTGGCTAATTTGTATAAATACCACGCACCCAGTAAACCGAACAGAAATGATGGTAACTTATAGGCGAAGGATGAGATTCCAAAAATTTTAAAGGATGCTGCAGAAATCCAAAAAGTGAGGTGAGGTTTGTCCAACCAGTCGGCCCCACGGCCATAAAGGTTAAACCAATCTTTAAACAGGATGATGTTTTTAGACATGGAAGCATACAATGCGCCATCGGGCTCCATCACGCCACCAAAAAGTGCTGGTATACTCGCAATTGCAAGTAAAACGATCAGGAATTTATATAGTGTTGTATCTTTTAAGTTCATTTACAAGAAGCAAATATGAGCAAAAAAAAGTCAAATTTTTTTAAGGTTTAAGATTAACAGAGGCAAAGCCTTATCTTTGCTTCATGACAAAGTTATCGGTTAATATCAATAAAATTGCTACACTTCGCAACAGTCGCGGGGGTAATAATCCTGACCTGGTTAAGGTTGCATTAGATTGCGAACGTTTCGGTGCACAGGGAATTACCGTGCATCCAAGACCTGATGAACGCCATATCCGTTACCAAGATGTTTACGATTTAAAGGCTGTTATTGCGACAGAATTTAATATTGAAGGAAATTGCAGAGAAGATAAATTTGTTGATCTGGTTTTGGCCAACAAACCTGCTCAGGTTACATTAGTGCCTGATGCCGAAGGTCAGATTACTTCAAACCACGGTTGGGATACGGTTAAACATAAAGACTACCTGAAAGAAATGGTTGCCGTTTTCCAGAAAGAAGGCATCCGCGTTTCTATTTTTGTAGATCCGGTTGTAGAAATGGTTGAGGGTGCTGTGGAAACCGGAACAGACCGGATTGAATTATATACCGAGGCTTATGCACATAATTATTTTGCCGATCGCGAAAAGGCAGTAGTGAGTTACATTGCTGCGGCACATCATGCCAACAAATTAGGCTTGGGAATTAACGCGGGGCATGATCTGGATTTACACAACCTACATTATTTTGCGCAGAGCATCCCAGGTTTATTAGAAGTTTCAATTGGTCATGCGTTAATTAGCGATGCACTTTATTTAGGTTTGGAAACCACCATTCAGAAATATTTACAACAATTGGTTTAGTTTTTAACCACAAAGTACACTAAGAAGTGCACAGAGAAACAGAGCCTCTGCGTACTCGGTGAAAGACTCTTTTCCTCTGTGGTTAGATAATATAAATATGTTAAAAGGAATTCTCCTTGTTTTTTTTGGTGCCTGCAGTTTTGGTATCCTCTCTACTTTTGTTAAACTGGCTTATCATGAAGGTTATACGCTGGGTGATGTTACAGGGGCTCAGGCTTTCTTTGGTGCCGTAATTTTATGGGTACTATTTTTCTTTCAAAGCAGAACCGCTGGTTATAAAGCCAAAACAATTATCATTAAAACACCTTGGTGGAAAATGGTGCTGGCAGGAACATGTACTGGATTAGTGAGCGTGTTTTATTATCAATGTGTAAAACTTGTGCCAAATTCGGTAGCCATCATTTTGTTAATGCAGTTTATCTGGATGAGTATTTTAATGGAATACCTCGTCTTTAAAAAGAAGCCCACAGGCTTACAGCTCCTGGCAATCCTGTTGGTCTTAGCTGGAACTGTTTTGGCCAGCGGAATGGCTGAAACAAGTATCAAGACCATGGATTTAAAAGGGATTGGTTTCGGTTTGTTGGCTGCAATTTCTTATGCAGGCTTTTTGCTACTGAGTGGCCGGATTGGAAATGAATACGCTCCATTGCAAAAAAGTGCCTTGATGATTACCGGTGCCTGTATATTGATCTTCATTATTTTTCCGCCAATATTCTTGTTTAACGGTGCTTTAAATGGTAGTTTATTAAAATGGGGATTGATTATCTCCGTTTTCGGTACGGTTATTCCGCCTTTATTCTATGCAGAAGGCGTACCCAGAATTGGAACAGCCATAAGTTCGATATTAAGCGCCGCAGAGTTGCCCGTTGCTGTGATGATGGCGGGTTTTGTGTTACAAGAGCAGGTATCGTTTTTAAGGTGGGTTGGCGTTGTGGTAATTTTATCAGCGATGGTTTTGCCGAATTTAAAATATCTAAAAAAGAAGTAATCTCGTTTTTACCACAAAGTACACAGAGTGAAGGCACAGAGGGCACAAAGCCGGGCCATTATTTTTAACAATTAAGGATGTAGGGTGCCTGAAATCTCTGTTCTCTCTGCGAAAACTTAGTGCACCCTGTGGTTTTATATTGGTTGTATATCAAAAAGAAATAATCTCGTTTTTACCACAAAGTACACAGAGTGAAGGCACAGAGGGCACAAAGCCGGGCCATTATTTTTAACAATTAAGGATGTAGGGTGCCTGAAGTCTCTGTTCTCTCTGTGAAAACTTAGTGCACTCTGTGGTTTATATTGGTAGCATATCAAAAAATTAAATATCTTTAAAAAAGCATAAAGCATATACACATGAAAAAACTTACTATTTATATTTTATCCTTTATCATCGTCGGATTAGCCGCATGTAAAACCAAAACGACCATCAATCAGGACGAAGCTGCTGAGGTAATTACAGATTATTTAAAAGCCAATCCCGAATATAAAACCGCCAGGTTTAATTTTGGGGAGATCAAATTCAACAGCACAAACGACATGTTCGAGCTTGGGAAATATAAATCCTTAGCGAGTAAAGGTCTGGTTTCATTAAGTTTAAAGGAAGCAAAGAAAAAATTCTTATCGAAAGATAGCAGTTACGTTTATCAGATCACTTTAACCGATAAAGCAAGTCCGCTGGTGTTGAAACAGGATGGTGATAAGGCAACCGTAAAAGTTGTAGAATATGTTTTAGCCGATGAAAAGCCTGTAGATTTTGCACAGGTAAATTCCAGTACAGCCAAAGTTACGGTATCACTTAAAATGACAACAACAGATTTCGAACCCTTTGATAAAGACGCCAATAAAAACAGCAACTTCATTACCAAAACCTATAAATTAAAGCTGAGTAAAGACGAGGGTTGGAAGGTGCAGAAATAAGTTGAAAGAATAAAGCTAAAAGCCTAATCCCTATTGCGCCCTGTAACCTCTGTTTCTTGTAGGGCCCGATGTTTTTAAACCCGACAGCAGCGAAAATCCTTTTTGTTTGCAGTAATCTTCAGTATGACAAGAGAGTAGCAAAAAGATTGTAGCAAATGGCGGGAACAAAATGAATTTTAGCATAGCCATTGCTTTTCAAACCTATATGATATGCAAAAATTAATTACGAATTCTTTTTCCGCAGATAGGTTTTAAGCTTCTTAAAAAGATCTTCTTTTTTAGGCCTTTCCTTACCGCTATGTGTTAAATTGTTGTCGTAATGGTTTAGCAGTTCTGCAGCATAATCTTTTTGAGCTTGATTACCCGACCTTAATACCTCGATAAACCGAACGGCATTGTGATTTAAGGTGCTGTTAAATGAAACGGCATAGTATTCACTCCGTTCCGATGGATTTCTATTTTTATTGTTTTCCTCGGCGCCATTTTCTGCAAAGTAATCGGCATGAAGAATAAGCGGGTTTAATTTTTTCAATCTCTTAGTACCTTTACGCTCATTCCTCCATGGATGTTCTTTTTTATAGAGTTGGGCAAGCAGAAAATCTTTTTTCCAAAGGGTAATCTGGTGCGACATTAAATAATCTGATGCCTCATTATCGATCTCCGCAATATTAAATCCTTCGATAAAATTAATGGTTTCTTTCGTTTTGTAAACGCCAGAACTATGGAGTTTAACCTGTTGCCAGCCATTTTTAGTCGCCTGTTCGAACAGTACTGTAAAGAACCTAGGATTTACGGGTTTGCTTAACCACATATCTTCCTGGAAATAGAGTACATATTCTTCGTTTATATTACTTAACAGCGTTACCAGGCGATCGGCCCATTCGCCGTTGCCCGATTTGATGTTTGTAAAGCCATTCACATCTGCGTTTTTTACTTCTGTAGCGAAATAATAATTACATGGTATTTTAAAATCCCAGTTTTCTGAGAAAGTGTAATCAAAACCTTTATAAAGAAATTCGTAACTATCGCAGGCATGAACTAAAAGTGCGACGTTATTTTTGCAAGTTGACATAAAAGAACACAGGTAAGTAGGTTTCAAATTTACGGAAATGCTTTTTTTCTTTCCTTTGGTAGCTGATATTTTACGTTGTAGCTACTTATTGATTCGGCTCAACAGGATGCAAAAAGACTGAAGTTAACCATGGCGACAAACTTAAATTTCGGAAGAGCCATCGCTTTCCTAATAATGGGTTAATCAAATAAAAATGAACAAACGTTTGTCTTTTAGTTTGTGCATAAAATCTACCTATTTTGTCGCTTTTAACCGCAAATAATACTCCTTTTTTACACTGATATATAGCAAAATACAGCTTCGTTTTTGCTACCTTTGCACGCAAATTTATTATTCATACCGCATGAGCTTAAATATCCATTACAAGGAAGATTTTCAAAATCGTCATATTGCACCAAATGAGGCAGATACAGTCGAAATGTTGCAAGCTGTTGGCGTAAATTCTATTGATGAGCTGATTGAACAAACTGTTCCGACGGCAATTAGGTTAAAACAGCCGTTAAACTTGCCTGCAGCGAAATCAGAAACTGAATATCTTGGTGCTTTAAAACAAACTTCATTGTTGAATAAAGTTTTCAAAAGCTTTATCGGACAGGGTTATTATGATACTATTACCCCGGGTGTAATTTTACGTAACGTATTCGAAAACCCAGGATGGTACACACAATATACACCATATCAGGCAGAAATTGCACAGGGCCGTTTGCAGGCTTTGTTAAATTTCCAAACGATGGTTATCGATTTAACCGGAATGGAAATTGCCAATGCATCTTTATTGGATGAAGGTACTGCTGCTGCTGAAGCGATGTTTATGCAATATAGCTTGCGTAAAAATCAGGCTGCTAAAAAGTTCTTCGTTTCTGAATTGCTTTTCCCTCAAACGATCGATATTTTAAAAACACGTGCTAATCCTTACGGTATTGAACTGGTGATCGGAAGTCATTTAGATTTCATAGCCGCTGAAGATTTCTTTGGTGCAATTGTTCAGTATCCAGCAGGAAACGGTGAAGTTTTCGACTACAAAGACTTTGCATCGGCATTGCACAATCAAAATATTAAATTAACTGTAGTTGCCGATATTTTAAGCTTAACCTTATTAACGCCTCCGGGCGAATGGGGAGCTGATGTGGTAGTAGGTACTACACAACGTTTAGGTGTACCAATGGGTTTTGGTGGGCCACACGCTGCATTTTTCGCAACTAAAGAAGAATATAAACGTAACATCCCAGGTCGTATTATCGGTGTAACCATTGATAGTCATGGCGATTATGCTTTACGTATGGCTTTGCAAACCCGCGAGCAGCACATCCGTAGAGATAAAGCAACATCAAACATCTGTACCGCACAGGCATTATTGGCGATTATGGCCGGTTTTTATGCCGCTTACCATGGTCCGAAAGGATTAAAAGCTATTGCAGAACGTACTCACGGATTGGCCATCAGCTTAGCTTCTACGTTGAAAGGTTTAGGCTTTGAGCAGTTAAATTCTGCTTATTTCGATACGATCCGTTTCGATTTAGGCGATTTAAAAGGTGGTATCCATTCTGGATGTATCGATAACGAAATCAACTTAAATTATTTTGGTAACGTCGCAACTATTTCGTTCGATGAAACCAGCACTTTCGAAGATGTAGCTTTAATTGCTAAAATCTTTGCTAAAGTTAAAGCTATTGCTGCCGATCAGGTTGAAGTGGTAGAAAATGTAGAAACGGTTATCCCTGCTTCATTACAACGTACCTCAGCTTATTTAACACACCCAATCTTTAACGCACATCACTCAGAGCATGAAATGTTGCGTTATATCAAATCATTAGAAGCAAAAGATTTATCGCTTTGCCACTCGATGATTGCTTTGGGTAGCTGTACCATGAAATTAAATGCAACGGCAGAGATGATTCCGGTTACCTGGTCTCACTTTGGTCGCATCCACCCGTTTGCACCTGCTGATCAGGTATTGGGTTACTATTCGGTTTTCAATGAGCTTGATAAATGGTTAAGTGAAATTACCGGATTTGCCGCAATGAGTTTACAACCAAATGCTGGTGCTCAGGGCGAATATGCAGGTTTAATGGTTATCCGTGCTTATCACCACGATAGAGGCGATTTCCACCGTAATGTGGCGTTAATTCCTGCTTCGGCACACGGAACAAACCCTGCTTCTGCTGCAATGGCCGATATGAAAATTGTTGTAGTAAAATCTTTAGAAAACGGTAATATCGATGTTGAAGATTTAAAAGCGAAAGCAGAATTACACAAAGACAACTTATCGTGTTTGATGGTAACTTACCCATCTACTCACGGTGTGTTCGAAGAAAGCATTATCGAAATCTGCGAAACCATTCACGCTAATGGTGGACAGGTATATATGGATGGTGCTAATATGAATGCACAGGTTGGTTTAACAAGTCCGGCCAATATCGGTGCCGATGTTTGTCACTTAAACTTACACAAAACTTTCTGTATTCCTCACGGTGGTGGCGGTCCAGGTATGGGCCCAATC
>NZ_JBFTQI010000070.1:0-12372 GCF_056398925.1 Pedobacter sp. 01T416_2 | reverse complement strand
ATGGTATTGTGAATTAATTCACAATACTGTTGCGAATCTAAAGGTCCCTTAATAAAAAAATAGTCAACCATTTCGAGAAACTTATCACGATTTAACCTACTAATTTTACCTATCTCTAAAACTTTTATTTTAATGTTTATAAAAACATTGAAACTGTTGACAGTAGAGTAAAGATTCTGAAGTGCCTCGTTAGAGGTGGTGATGCCGATAATTACTAAAGTGGTATCTGGGTAGATTTTTCTATATTTCCCAAGTTCTTTTCTATATTTCTCAATCAAATTCACAAGTTGATAACTACAACTGGATCGGTTGATTTCATGAAAAGTTTTATAAAATGGAGAATAGAAAGTATAATCGACCTTTCTGAAGTTTTTCAAATCATCTTCTTCAATATCTCCCGTATAATGCAATATTTTATTAATTTCCAGGGACTGTATATCACTATTAGCCCAAGAAAAATTTAGTTCTTCATGAATTTCAAATTTCTTATCAAAAAATAACGCATTCCACCAAAAAGCCCACATATCTGCACACCATGATTGGATTCCTACATTAATATCATCATTTATATGCCTATGATTTATATTATAGTCCTCTAGTAGTAAAAAAAGGGCCTCACAATCATTTTCCATTTTTTCCCAAAATGATTTTTTACAATTTTTAAACAGATATTGAGCCCCACCGGCATTATAGTCACTGGATCTCACATGGTCAACAGTTACTCCGACTTGACTACACATCTTACTTAAAAGATTTTCATCACTTGCGTTTACGATATAATTACAATCTAAATAGCCTCTAGTATCCGACGTATACCACGTATCATCATTAAATAGTTGATTAAATTTCGGAAGAGATGTGAAAATGATATCAGAATCATGATAAAAAAAAATTTCTTCTTCAAGTTCTGGATAAGAATTAAAATGCTTTAAAATTATATGAGGGCGAATTGAAGAGGCATATTTGCTCGATAGTCTAGTGTCTTCGTAGGTATAGAAGCAAGCTTCATTGTTATTAACAATCCATTGCTCAAATTCTGGATTCAAGCCCGTGATTGAATCATATCCGATCAAAATATGTATCTTATTAGGCTCAATACCCAGGGAGCGAAAATTAAATACCTGTAATTGCAATTGCCATAAGAAATAATTATTATCAGGTTGCGCACTTAAAAATATCATAAATTTTAACCGATGTTATTACAAAACACTCAAAAAATAAAATTGCATTAAATAATTAAAAGCAGATACTTCAAGTCTCCCAATTCATAAATTTGTGGTAGCTCAAAACCATTCAATAAGATTGTAGGTGTTCCCTGTATGTTATTAGTTGAATACCAATTGTATTGATTTTCTAATTTGTAGGTTTCAGAATCATCGTGTTCAATCGGAAATTTTTTCTTCCAAGTATTATAGTTCTTCTCTTTTTGTAGATACCAATCCTTCAGTGTCTCTTTGATTTCAGCCTCACTCATCATCTTATTTAAGGCCATGAGATGTTTTGTAACAGGTCTTTGGTAGTCATTCTTAGTATTGTTACCTGTAAATGTAATTTGTACACGTAGGTCTTTGTTGATATTTAACACATCCTCCAACTGCCGATGTATGTTAGCACAAGGTGGACAATATGGATCAGTTACCATAGTAAGAACATTTTTACCGTTTTTATTACCAATTATTATACAATTGTTATCATCAGGAATGGGGTATTGATTTTCCCTTATTGATAGCTGAATAAATGTTTCTGGATTAAACATCGTTTGATGTAGTTGTTGTCTTAAAACCGGAATTTTGTATGTTTGATTCAAAATAGTTTTTAAAATCTTCCACAACACAAAACCTAAAATAATTGAAATCAAAAGAGCGCTAAAAAAAAATTTCAGATCATATACTGGAAAAGTGAATTCTACCAGACGATTGCTAAGTGTAAAAAATTCAAGCCATAAAATGGCTTGGACAGTACAACATAGTATACACCACCTCCTTGCTACTCTAGCTTGATAATAGATGGAGTACACCGAATATGGTAAACTTAAAATTGTCATAATTGTCAAAAAATTGATGACATTCACCGAACCAAAGAAAAAAAGCAGTAACCATGTGACAGTAAAATATAAAAATCCAATATCACTCCAAGTAAACCCCCAAAATGCATTTGCTGCCTTAGATGACAGGATTTTATTACAATCACTTTTTTTACTAATACCGCAAAGCCTTCGAATTAGGGGATTCTGCGCATCGATTCCTTGGATAAACAGTAGGACGGAAACTATAATTCCTAAAGTTTTAATAAACAACAGTAATGAAGTTCTAACATCATGCAAAATCACCCAGAAAGGATTGACTAAAAACCCAAAAGCAAGTGAGATAAATAGCAAAATTCCCAGCAATGAATATTGATTATCTTGAAAATATGCCTTGTAATAGCTTAAGGATGGGCTGGCATTCTTAGATTCAACACAAAGTACTACCCCGGTAAAACAAGCCAAGAAATCAAGGGTTGTAAATTTTTTATTATTCCATTTTTCGTTTGAAACATAGATATAGTCATTTTTAATTTTGTTTACCACAACAAAATCATCTTGATCTAAATTTATGTGTGCAAGAAAAGGAGTCGGGATGTTCAATAGATCTTTTGATTCTATTCTGTAGGCACTGTTGTCAACATCAAGACTTGCTAACACATCACTAATAGCTAATAAACTTGGGTAATCAGGGTGTTTATGAAACTCTTCATATAATTTCTCTTCGCTTATATAATAATTTAGACGATTTAGTATTTGTTTCGTACAGGAAATGCTAGTATTCATAGATCTGTCTTAGAGTATCTTATAAGTTTATAAATAATGGGATATTTAATTTAAAAGGCTAGTTGTGGGTACATTGTTTTGAGCAAATAAGCTAAGTATTTCTGATCTGTATTGAATCTTATCTAAGTACAACTTGCACTAGACTTAAATCTGTTTTCTTGATAATGATATGCAAATACTGTAACAATTGCTTGATGCAGCTATTTAATGCTAGCACTATAATAAATTTTATTTTCTGAATATTCCTTTTTGCATCCTCCAAGAAACATTATAGAAAAATTAAAATCCAGGAAAATAATCTCGCTGCTCGTTTTTTTTGTTTGAGTAGGGTTTTTATCCCATATTATAATCTTTTTTAAAAGTGTTTATATTATAATTTATGTTATGGCCCATAACAAATCTATTTACTAATTTTTGATTAACCAAACATTTAGTTGAAAAAAAATAAACATCACATTGTGGAATAAAAAGGTTCTTAAATAAAGAATATTGTGAAAATTGCATGTTTCAGTGAAAGTGACTCACTGTTTCAGACAAAACTGGCCACCAACTTGACTATCGGATGATGCACATCTAGTTCCCTTCACGATGAACAAATACACACTGCGGATCCAAATCCATTTTCCTCAGGACTTCTCGGTTTAACCCATCCTACTGCCGATTTATCTTCAATTCAGACCTTCCCAAAGATCAAATCCATTCACAGGTATCAGCACGCTTAAAAATGCCATAACCCCTCCAAAATAGCTAAGCGCCACTAGTCCATCCCTAATTGCAGATATCCTCCCAGGAGCCTTAATTTTATGCAGAAATTGAAAGATTGTTCCCGAAAGCCAGTTGCGAAAAAAATCTGATCGAAATCAAAACAGGGTCACTTTAAAGCGAAATAGGGTGACAACTTAAACGCAGAACGGACCGCCAGGAGATTATTGAAAACGTTGACTCACCAACAATAATTTATTTACCGTAGGGCGCCATCTTCCCACAGGAACAGTTGCAATTACTGTAATCAACATTAAACTTTTTTAAAAAATGTTTGTAAAATCCTATCCGGTCTAACATTGGCTTCTGTTCTTCCCCGAGATCGCACTCTAAAGCGCCGTTAATAATATTTATCGTCATACCAAATCCAGGAGTATAACCTAACTTTTTTTCTTCTAAATTTGGATTCCAACTTTCATCTATCACATCATGAGCTGACGGCTTATTGCCTTGGGGCATCATCCAGAARAAAATAGCCGATTCGAATGAAACAACCGGATTATTTGCAACAATTTCAGGATGATTTAGAAGAATATTTTTATCTCCAAAAATAATCTCTGATGCAGCGCCATAATTACCATTATAGCTCAATTGAAGAGGCCCCCTGCCATAATATTTTTTGTTTGCTACAGCTGGATATATGTTGTTTGGAATAACATATTTAGAATTAGTATCCATTTCGCAAACTAACATTAAGCCATCATTATATTGGTTATCCTTACCATTCCTTGTCTCGTGTGCTACATGAGCGAAAAAAGCAGCCAATTCTTTAAAATTAGTTCCTTTTCTATAGCAAAAATCTCCGAAGTCTATTGTAACTTGCCTATATGTTTTATTTTTAGCCCATTCTTCTTCCCAGCCTTTGTCTTGTCTGATTACAGTGCTTTTGTCATCATTAAATATCTTGGTAATTTTGTATAACCACTCTCCACGTCTTTCAACTTTTACTTTAAAGTGGGACAAAGTGTTGACCGCCTTAGTAAATGAATCGTAAGTAAAAAAATTATTTCTGTGAGGGAATAGTTCATTATAATCCTTATTAGATAATAAGGACCCATTTCTGATTGTTTCTTTAGGCGTACAACCCAAAAACAGGAAAATTAATGCAATCATTACATTAATTTTAGATWTTCTAAAAACAAACTTCATTAGCAGAAATGTGATGTTCCACTTCCTCCAAGACCTGCAAAAAGCCAAGCTGTATCGACCTGATTCTCACATGATAGAAGTGGCGCAATGTCATGTACACCGACACTGCTTTCCATAACATTTATTGATTGAGCTCTGGAACTAACTTGACCTCTAATGGAGTTGGTTTTGTTTAATCGGATATTTCTCATAGGGTATAAGATTGTTTATTGACACCAATATAGGAAAAAGTTAAAAGCCATAGAAATATTTATAACAGTAAGACAAATTACGACTAGCCCCCACGCAGGAGGTGAAAGCGTCCAATAGTATTTATTCTATGGAGTATGCCAGCAATTTCATTCAATTAAAGTATTAGAAAGAATCGCAAAGAACTTATTTTGCGAAGCAATGCCTACAAAAGAGATGTTGAAACAAAGCTCGAAGCATAGAATTACAAACGTTTAACAGGTAAAAAATCTACGGTAGTCCGAAAAGCTCCTCGGAAGTTCATAAAAAACATTAAAAATTCTGGGCCGCCAGTGGCTATAACGACGAGGAAAGCGAAACTCTGAGGATATTTTTAAGAAATCAGGATCGATACCGATTCTAACCATGCATGGCCTGTCCTCGAAAATGTGCCGAATTGGGATTCTAAAATCATAAATTAGAGGTAATTTGGATATCTGTCATCATTTACATTAAAGATAATCAGTGGCTTGAGCTGACAACATTGTTAATATCTCTGTGACCGAAAGAGACTATGCAGGCTCTTAATCATTCAGATTATAGAAAAATACCCACAATGAACTCAGATAATTACTTGGAAATCCGTTTATCTTAGGGGTTAGGTAGGCAATCGCTGGAATATGCAGCCTCAAAAAGCTTCTCTGGAGTCTTAAAGCTAAATGTAATCAACCTACCTTTAGGAACAGATCCAATCTTTTTTCCCTTAAATAATCTTGGAATGGTGTAATGTAGTTCTGGAGGAGTCATAAGCTCCAAAGATATTTCCCGTGGCTGAGTTTTGGCAGATTTTGCTTTTTAACAACAATCAACTTACTGATAATAAGCCGATTGAATGTTATAAATAAAGAATATAGGGATCTCCACTTTTAATCTCGCCGATCAGACCCTCCCCCTTCTCTTACTTTCTAAAAACTCCTCTCTCAGCTCACTCTTATAAAACCTGTCTCCACCGGGAAGCTTGCTGGGTTTTAAAATCCCTTTTCTGACCTTTCTCTTATAAGTGCTTTCACTTATCCCAAGATACTCCATCACTTCAAGCCGGGTCAACATCTGATCCTCCGGGAGTTTTAGTTGGCCATAGGACTTAGAATATATCAGTTGCATAAGTTCATAAATTTTGAGCAAAACGTCCAGGATAGCATTTAGTTTGTCCATAGTGATTTCCGTTAAATCAGATAGAAAAATCTGGTCTTGATACAATAAACAGTTGATGCAAAAAGAATAATCTATGATCAAAGTGTCAAGTTGCAGCACGGTGGTAAAACTTACCACCCCAATTTTACAGGCAATAACGGCCAGTTGTTTTTTAACATTTAAAAACCTTAGCTAATAAATTTATCACGGCAATAGCGCAATTCATCCCYTCAGGATAACGGCTAGTGTAGTTTATTTCCCGAAAAACATCACCTCAACTAAATTTAGGAGAAACTTAACGCCTCCTAAATTTTCAAATATGGATTTTCAACTGGATTATTTTAGACAAATTATCTATCTCATAAACAACAACCTTGATCTGGATGATCATTTAACAACGCACACAGGCATAAAGGAAGAAACCCAAAGGATAATTAAAAAGATCAATACCTATCAACCCAATGACATTTCCACGTTTACCGATTTTATCCATTTTCAGGTCGGAGCCTTAACAAGAACGGCAAGGGAAATAGAAGATATTCTTTCATTCAAGGAGGATCTGTCCGACGATTCGGAAAAGCTACTCGAATTAATGCTAAATGGAATAGAAACGATCATTTGGCACGTACACACCTACTTTCGCGACCAATTTGACTACAACACCCTTTTAACCAAAAGGACAATTTCAGATCATTTGAAACAAGTTGAAATAATAATTGAAGAACATCTTTCATTGTTTAAAAAATCCAATATAGACCAAGAACTTATCGAAATCCTCTCAGATGCATTGTATTTAAGACTGGCAGATCCCCCACGCTTCCGGCATTTAGCATTCAGCGACCAGCTATTTAATTATCTGAACCAGCATGTAAAAAAGCATCTTCAAAAGGAAACACTGATAAATAACTTAATCTCCTGGAAATTTAACCATCCTAGGTTTTTTGAATATTACATACATAATATAAGCGGAAAACTTAGGGATTCTGCTACCATTTCAGAAAACTATAGACTACTCATTTTTCTTAAAAAGCAGATTTCTCAGATACCAATTGAACATACTAATTCCTATAACCCCCTCCTGCCCCAGATAAACCATTCACTACTTCAGGTGCTCGAAGCTGAACTGAGCTTTATGAAACAACTTGACTTTCTGAACTCAGAACTGATGAATTCTGGGATGCTTGATGCTAAGTATAAGGTCTCACTTTCGGTAAAGCAGTTGGCCTACCTTATATTTCTGGCCGTAGAAGTGGGTATTATAATCGAGCGTAAAGCTAAAAGGGTACATGAATACATTATTTCACATGTCAGCACAGCAGAAACAGAAAAAATTTCAGAGAAAAGTTTCAGCAACGGCTATTACGTACCAAGTTCTGTCGATATCGGCGTTGTAAGCGATAAGTTGGCTGAGATGCTTGCCAAAGCCCAAAACCAATTTTAATCTTTCATAATCATAGGCTCCCTCCCAATAAATCGGAGAATCTACCGCCTCAAAAGCGTTGTCACGCAATAAATCATAAAGGGAGTACAAAATCAAGAAAACTTTTCATGTTCATTTTTTATGGGGTGGTATGAGGTGGTAGAAAATACCACTTGACCAAACATTGAAATCCTTTTTATTTGGATTTAAAAACATGAATTACGAACCAATTTACAAAAGACTTAATGCCTATCATCAAATGAGCAGTCCCTTGAAGGCATATCTAAAGGTCATTATACGTGAGATCATCCTCCCAGATGGACAGGCACTGGAAAAGGCTCACTGGAATGAATTTCCAATAACATTTTTATACAAGGGGACATTAAAGACAAAACTTGAAAGTAAACTTGAGCCAGGAAAATCTATTTTGCTATTACATTTTGAAGGGGGAATGTTGCCACAATTTATAGAGACCAATCAAGAAGACTTTGATCTACGTACAATGGTGATTGGGGAGTCAACATTAATGGGGATACCCGCAGGACATATCTATAATCTCTACAAGCTGTTTCCGGAATTCCATGAGATAACCGAAAAAATAAGTTTGGAGAACTTTAATAGACTCTTCCACCTTGCCTTTGACATTAAAAATCTTAAGGCAGAGGATCGTCTTGCTTCCCTGTTGGAAATCCACCCCAATGTCTTTCAGCTGGCTTCCTCTGTCGACATTGCCGACGCTACGGGGATGCATGCACACACACTAAGTACACTTAAAAGTAAATATCTAAGTAGCAGGAAAAGTTAAATGTCCGCTTTGAGAACTCAAAATTAAGACTTTTACGAATTTTCATCCTGAAGCGGAACCTCAGAAGAAGAGACATGTGATCAATTTTGTGAAAGCAATCTCAGAAGCATGAAAGACCGGTTTTTAATTTTCTCAGTGAGCGCATTGATAATCCTTTGGGTTTACACCGCAGGATCCAAGATTGTTGAATTCCAGGAGTTCAGGCACCAGCTAAAGCTGCAGCATTTCAACAATGTTTTTATGTCTTTACTATCGTTTATACTACCACTTTCAGAAGCACTTACAGCATTTCTTTTATCCCGTCCGGCGAGCAGAATGTCCGGCCTGTACTCGTCATTCCTCCTTTTAGCAGTCTTTACCATTTACATCTTGCTTATACTGCTTGGATTTTTTGACAAAATACCATGTAGTTGCGGAGGCGTGCTTAAAGAAATGAGCTGGAAGACACATCTGCTGTTCAACACTTCATTTTTATCATTGAACCTTTGGGCTATCTATTATATCAAACAAAGAGAAAGGAGGTCAGGAAAATAACGATGCAAAACTGAACGGTGGGTCTAGCAGCTTTTCCCACTGACCGTAAACTAATCACCGGTGTAAAAAACACCATTACCTAAACTTTTTCGCTTGCTTTTTCAATGCAAAAAGCATCCATAAACATGAAAAATTTAAAAAAAATCAGTTTTGGCGTATTCGCCTTCATTTTTGGGTTAACATTGATCTTGACCCAATCAGCATTTAAATTTGCAAAAACAGGTACCTTGAACAGAGCACCTGTTACTTTTTATTATCATGGTCCTGATTATTCGGAAGGGGAAGTAACCGATGAATCAAACTGGACCTCGGAAGAACCACAAGAAAGCTGTGATAACGAAGATCAGGCACCTTGTACGATAACCGTTGATGATAGCTACGTTGATGGGTCAGGAAACCTGGAAACCAGTGCAGATTTAAGGGCTGACCTGAACACTGCTACTTCAAGTTATTATATTTCAGGTTCAGACGATAACCTGATGACTATAGTTAACAAAACAAGATAGTATCAGATTCAAAGGCAGGGCCATCCGGCCCTGCACTTTGATCTTAACTAAACCTAAATTTCTTTTAATTTTGGGCTATCCCCGTTTCTTCAATAATATCCGTTGGCAAGGGAAGTGCGTAATATGATGAGTTGGGCGGAAGGAAATATTTCGTTGCTCCAATATTCCTTTCCAAGGTGATTCCACCTCCCTCGAGATTATACCGCTTAAGGTCCGGCCATCTGAGGTTACGCATCAACAGCTCCTTGCGCCGTTCCAGCCTGATTTTCCTAAGTGCATCGGCTTTGTCCAGTGCAATCAGGGGAACATAGGAAACTGTATTTTTCCACCTTTTCTTGAGCAGGAAATTAAGGTCTGACATTGCTCCTTCCAGATCGCCCTCCATCGCCCGACATTCTGATCTGGTTAGATAAAGCTCATCAGTAGCAATACCACTAAATAATGTGGAGGCACTGGAACTATAACTTCCCTTAAACTGCTGAAAGGAAGCATTAATTTTGAAAAACGCCCTGCGACGGAGATCATTTACATTATATGAAGCATAAAGATTCGTGTCAATCCTTGAAAGACTTGGCGTATGCAGGCCAAATCCGGTGCCCATCTCCGTATAAAAAATTGTTTCCTTATTAAACTTCCTGAATGTAACAGCAAGATCAAGCCCGAGCACATCTGTATCATTATTATAATCCATCAGATCTGCCTTAATTTTAAGGCATTTATCTGCATAATTTAAAGCAGCGCTATAATTACGCATGTAAAGATAGATTCTAGAAAGCTGTGCGTAAGCTGCTGCCTTTGAGGGCCTGACTGCAGACACCGGTGTTTCCGGTAATAAGGATGCGGCTTCCGTAGCATCTGCAAGGGCCCGCTGTAAACATTCTGAAACTGTGGACCGCACAGACCTGACATTGAAATCAGAAGTCATGCGCAGCACAATACCTGGATCACCATTCGAGGTTGACGCATTATAACCATGGCCAAACTGTATGGTGAGCAGAAACAAATAAAAACTCCTAAAAAACAGAGCTGAACCCTTTGCATTGTCCCATCCTTTTGCATTTCCCTCGTCTCTTGAAAGTTCATCAAGCAGTTCAAGACAAAAATTGGCATTGTATATCGGGAGATAGGCATTTGACCAGTCGTTCGGATACCTGTAATCAACTTTTTTCCATGCGTAAATATCGCGGGCAACCTCTGAATAAGAATTTAAATTGCTTGTCGGTATATAAATATCATCCGCCGAAGCCTCGCCAAATGAAGGGGTTTTTCCGATATTCATCTGCCCTGCATCGTCCAATATACCCTG
This sequence comes from Pedobacter sp. 01T416_2, assembly GCF_056398925.1. Classification (NCBI taxonomy): domain Bacteria; kingdom Pseudomonadati; phylum Bacteroidota; class Sphingobacteriia; order Sphingobacteriales; family Sphingobacteriaceae; genus Pedobacter; species Pedobacter sp. 01T416_2. Next base: position 1,719 of record NZ_JBFTQI010000070.1, on the reverse strand, counting down.
AATATCGCTAAGGGTTTTGGGTACCAACAACTTTGAGTCTGATTTCAGGGTCAGAAAATTTTTGCAGCTGGTCATCATGGCAGCTATTAAAAAGCTTGCCAAAATCATCATGGTTTTATTACTATTCATTGCACAATAAATTAGTTGTTAAATTAAAAGCTCCCTTTTACTCCAAGGGTAAATCCTCTGGTGGGACTAATTCTGTCAAGGTTATCTGGATCTAGGCCAAACTTATTGGCCCTCCATATTATTCCGAGATCCGAAGAATTCAGATATACATCAAGCGAACGGAATGGAAACCGCCACCGCTCGGCATTGAGGTGGTAACTCAGATTGACATAATCCAACCTGATCTGGTCAGCAGGAACAATATTTATTTCAGCAGCAGAATAGAATGAATCTCTTAGTGAATTTAATGGATAGGTAAATGAAGGAATATCAGTGAACTGCTCATCCCCTGGCTTCTGCCACCTACTGGAATAGTCACTATTTGTAATTCCCGAATTTGCCAGCCCAAAATATCCGATGCTACTTTTTTTCATAAAATAACCAAGCTTGAAACTGATATTGAATGAAACCGTGAGATTTTTATAGGCAAACGAATTGATCAGGGAACCAAAATATACCGGGTTGGCCGGGCCTATATAATTTATATTGCCAGCATTCAAACGTCCTTCTGTTGCAATTGCAGAATAGTTTGTGCTTAAAACACCAATCAGATATCCCTGAGGATTGCCTGCCGCATCAAGCCCACCCCACCTGTATCCAGAAATTGAATAAAGCGGGAGGCCGACAACCGGAGTAATTTCACGTCCACCACTGAGCAGTTTTGACAGGTTATTATTCGCCGAATAATATTTTACTGTCTTGCTTTTATTCTGGCTGAGATAAAGATCTGTTGACCATTTGAAATCCCCACCTGAAATATTTCTACTGTGCAATTCTGCATCAAAGCCTCTTCCCTCCATATCCGCCACGTTCCGTGTCAGTTCATCAGACCCGCCCCAGGTGGTATAGTCATATAGAAACGATCCATATAGATCAGATCCATGCTTTTTATAGACCGAAAAAGATCCCGTCAAACGCTCCTTTGCAAAGGCGAAATCAATTTTCAGGTTATATTGCCCAAGTTCCTCCCACCTCAGTTCCGGGTTATTGATTCCCCTTATCCTCACGAACGGAAGGTTGTTCAATGTATTTGTGCTCGCGACAGCAACCGCCTGTGCTGTTTTTGAAAGATCAACATTGCCGCTTTTTCCATAGGTAGCCGAAAGCCTTAAAACCGGTAGCCAGGAGATATTGTAAAAAGCCTCCTGTGAAAGTGACCATCCAAGACCTACTGACCATAAAGGTTTCCATTTATCATTCGTTTCTGCGCCAAAAACATTCGAGCCGTCCCTTCTCAGACTTCCGGAAATCCGGTACTTACCCTTATAACTGTAAGATGCATTAGCGTAAAAACTCAAAAAACGGTATTGATTACTGGTAAGGCTGAGCGAATTTGGGACCTGCTGATTTGTTCCAGTAATGAAATGTGGGTAAAGCCCCACCAGATCCACAGGCTGATAAACCAATGGATCTTCCTTATAACCATACACCGAATTCCCATTACCAATCGTCTGTCCCTCCCTGGCCTCGGCACCCATAATAGCCGTTATGGAAGAAACCCCGATGTTTTTGTTAAAGTTCAACTGCAATCTTCCAGTAGCGGAATTCACC
>NZ_JBFTQI010000069.1:0-12407 GCF_056398925.1 Pedobacter sp. 01T416_2 | reverse complement strand
AAATCACTGTTTGTCATGTATGTAAACTATTTTCTCCGAACTTTGCTAAATTTTTAGTTCTAAAATAATCCGATGAAGGTTCGTTTTTAAACACCACCTTCCCGAGCTACAGAAATTATTCATCCTTCTCTTTGGGCATTCTGCTGATAAACTAAAAGAACTTGCCCGATCGTTTGGCAGAAAGAATAAAAGCACAAACGAACAACATCTTTAGATGTCTTTATGCAGGATGCAGCAGGATGGTTGGGCGCGCCGCGTTTTATATATTAACCGGAAATAAACCAGCAGCTATATAACGCTTGCGATAACGTATAACCAAATATATTCCGGAATTTATGAAAAGCATCCATTCTTTTATGCTTGCAGCCCTTATGCTCGTTAGTATTATCGTTTTTGCCCAACCGAAAACACCAGATTGGGTAAGCAAGGTGGGTGCGAGGAAATTCAGTTTTAAGCAAAATAACTATCTTGTAAACAAATATGGCGCGATAAACGATGGTAAAACTTTGGCTACAAATGCCATTCAGAAAGCCATTGATGATTGTGCAGCGAAAGGTGGCGGTATCGTTTCTTTTGAAGCGGGCAAATACCTCACGGGATCCATTTTTATTAAAAATGGAGTCAATTTAAAGATCGATGAAGGTGTTGAAATTTTGGGTAGCCAGAACATTAAAGATTATCCTGAAATTGATACTCGTGTGGCCGGCATCGAAATGAAATGGCCTGCGGCGCTAATCAACATTCTAAAACAAGATAAAGCTTCAATTTCGGGCAAGGGATTGATTAATGCCCAGGGCAAACCATTTTGGGAATACTACTGGAATTTAAGAAAAGAATATGACCCGAAAGGCTTAAGGTGGATTGTAGATTATGATGCCAAACGCCCAAGAACGATACTGGTCGAATCGGCCAAGGATGTGGTCATCAAAGATATTCATGTGCAACAGGCTGGATTTTGGACCGTACAGATTTTGTACTCTTCTTATGTAACGGTAGATCATATTACCATTCGGAACAATGTAGATGGCAGTGGCCCGAGTACCGATGGGATTGACGTCGATTCTTCGTTATGGACACTGATTGAAAATTGCGATATCGATTGTAACGACGATAATTTCTGCCTTAAAGCTGGTCGCGATTGGGATGGCCTAAGGGTAAACCGACCAACCGAATACGTGGTGATCCGCAATTGTGTGGCGCGTAAAGGAGCAGGCTTACTTACTTTGGGCAGCGAAACTTCGGGCAGTATCCGGCATGTGTGGGCCTCCGATCTGGTAGGCTATGGAACGGGTAACGCGATTAATATTAAATCGGCCAAAACAAGGGGAGGTACAGTAGAAGACGTGTATTTCGGTAACATTACTATGCATGGTGTGGGCAATGTGATTCAGGTAAATCCAAACTGGAATCCTTCTTATAGTTATTCTACTTTACCAGCTGGATACCATCCAGATTCTATCCCCGCGCATTGGACCAAACTTTTAACCCATGTAGAACCGGCAAGCAAGGGTATACCTAAAATACAAAACATCAATGTGTTTAATGTTACCGCTACCAGTGCTAAAAAGGCAATCAATGCCATTGGTTTTTCAGAAACCATATTGAAAAACTTTAACCTCTCCAAGCTGAAAATAGAAGCAGCTACTGCCGGAACGATCGATTTTGGACAAAACTGGACTTTTGATCGGGTGAATATTACAACGGCAGACCAAAGCGCATTGAAAGTAAGTAATTCAGTAAGTGTAAATCCTTAGCTGTTTCGAAAATGAAAAGATTTTACAGTTTATGTTTCTGCTTCAGTTTATCAGTGAGCACACTTTTTGCACAGGAACTTTATCCACCAACCTTAAAATCAGGAACCTGGCACAATGAAGATGCAAGTTTACGTTACCGTCCAGAGGGAAGAGATTTTGTTATCCATAACGGTACAAGAAGGTTTACCAGAGCATTATACGGAACCAATACTGCATTTCGGGTCGAGGCTGGCGATCTGCCTGAATTTGCTTTGTATATGCCAGCTATGGGGGGAAACCTGCAGTTTGGCCTACTTGATGGCAATAACAGCAAATGGCTGATTAAGGCAGCAGATATTACCGCCAGGTATCGTCCAGGATCGATGATTTACACGATAAAAGATCCATTGCTGGGAAATGGTACCTTGCATTTAACCCTCCTTGCATTGAGCAATAGCGATGGTATAGTGTTAAAAGCCCGTTTCGAAAATGTGAAAAAGGGTGTAGAGCTGCTTTGGGTTTTCGGTGGAGCAAGTGATAAAAAGTTTAGCCGGAGTGGCGATATGGGGGTGGATCCCGAATCTTCTTTTTACCTCGAGAAACAAAACTGCAAGGATAATTTATTTACGGTTACAAAAAACAGTTTCGAGCTTCAATATGCTAAAATCAAAAAAATAAGCGGAATTTTTCCTGCCGAAATCAGGATTGCGGATGCAGCCGATCTATCCTCCCCATTAAACTTAGATCAATCTAAAACACAGCAAAATCCAGTAATTACCGGAAAAATAAGCATAGAAAATGGTAAAGATTTCTATGTATTGATCCAAAATCCTGAAAAAGACAATGCTCCTAAAAACTGGGATAGTGCTACCCAATTTATAGAATCAGAAAAGAAACGTAAAATTTTAGCCGATCGGGTACAGGTTGATACGCCAGATCCCTTTTTCAACACMATCGGTGGTACTTTGGCGATGGCTTCGGATGGGATTTGGGAAGCGCCATCTTATATGCACGGTGCCATAGGCTGGCGGATGCGTTTGCCCGGTTGGCGTGGACCTTATACTGCCGATCCACTAGGTTGGCACGATCGGGCAAGAATACATTTTGATGCCTACGCCAAATCGCAGGTGCTCAATCCCGAGAATGGACCTGTTTTGGCCGATACTGCTTTTAACCTTTCACGATCAAAAGAGGCCATGGGGACTGCAATGTTCAGCAATGGTTACATCAGTCGTGAGCCAGATGGGAAATCGATCAGACCGCATCATTACGATATGAACCTGGTGTACATCGATCAACTGCTCTGGCATTTCAACTGGACTGGCGATTTAGCTTATGTGAAAGAAATGTGGCCGGTAATTAAAAGGCACCTGGCTTGGGAGAAAAGGGTATTTGATTCTGATGATAATGGTCTTTATGATGCCTATGCAGCCATTTGGGCAAGCGATGCATTGCAATATAGTGGCGGAAGCGGAACACATAGCTCAGCTTATAACTACCGCGCGAATTTAATTGCCGCTAAACTTGCCCATTTAATTAATGAAGATCCAGGTCTTTATCAAAAAGAGGCCGACAAAATATTAAAAGCCATGAATACCCAACTCTGGATGCCAGAAAAAGGCTGGTATGCAGAATATAAAGATGCATTAGGTCTACAGCAATTGCATCCGGCTGCAGGTTTATGGACGGTTTATCATAGTATAGATTCAGAGGTTCCGGATGCTTTTCAGGCCTGGCAGAGTTTAAGATATGTTGATACCAATATCCCACATATCCCGGTAAGGGCAAAAGGACTCGAAGATAAAGGTTATTATACCCTATCAACCACAAACTGGATGCCTTACGAGTGGTCGTTAAACAATGTGGTTTTAGCCGAAGTTACCCATACGGCACTGGCCAACTGGCAGGCTGGTAGGACCGAAGAGGCCTTTAAGCTTTGGAAAAGTGAATTGCTTGCAAGCATGTATATTGGAGGAAGTCCGGGTAATTTCGCCCAGGTTTCCCGCTATGATGCCATTTTAGGGGAGTCGTACCGCGATTTTGGTGATCCGGTAGGCATTAATTCCCGAACACTCGTTGAAGGGCTTTTTGGTGTGGTGCCTGATGCGCTGAATAAAACCTTGCTCATCAGACCAGGTTTACCACAAGAATGGGGTCACGCGGCCATAAACATTCCTGATCTTTCATTTTCTTTTAAACGGAAAGGATTAGTGGATACCTATGAGCTATTGCCGAGATTTGCCATTAGGCTCGGACTTAAAATGCGCATTAAAGCCAGAAGCAATCAATTAAAATCGGTTAAGATTAATGGAAAAGCAGTAAAATGGAAAAATGTAGCCGACGCAATTGGCTTACCCGAAATCGAGATTGAAAGCGCAGTCGCAAAAGATTATTTGGTTGAATTGATTTGGGGAGGTGAAACCTTAAATCCACCCAAAATTAACGTGGCCTATACCGCGGGTTCGAAAATGGAAGTCGATTTTGGTAAAGCTAAAATTGTTAAAGTATTCGATCCACAGCAGGTGCTTAACAATATAAATACAAGTGAAAGTAAACTTAGCGCAAATCTTCAGGGCGAACCAGGTGACCGTACCTTCTTTGCCCAGATTAAGAATGGTCCGTTCACGTATTGGTTTCCTGTTTGTTTCAAATTGGAGGCGGCGGTGAAAAAGCCAGATCAAATTTTAGATTTAACTGCTAAAGAATGGACAGGTAAAAGGCTCGAAACACAAGATTTATCGACTTATTTTAACGATCAGGTTGGTGAGATTTTTAACCATAAATACCTGTCTCCACGGCCACAAACCACAACTTTACAATTGGCCTGGCAAGGTATTGGCGATTGGACGCACCCTAAACTAAAACCCGAAATTAATGATATGGGTTTGCGTAAACTAGCAGGCAATAAAGGCGGATTTTCATTGGCTTCTGGAGTGGTTTTTAAAACACCATCAGATAGCACTTTAAAAAATATCATTTACACCTCTCTGTGGGACAATTTTCCCCGAAAAGCAGAAATTCCACTTTCTGGTAAAGCAAGCGGTGTATTTTTCCTTTTGGCCGGGACAACTAACCCCATGCAAAGCAGAATGGATAACGGCGAAATTACGGTTCAGTATACCGATGGATCTACCCAAAAACTGTCCTTACGTAATCCCGAAAATTGGTGGCCAATTGAGCAGGATCTTTTTACGGATGGTTTTGCTTTCGATACCGGCGCAGAACGGCCTGTACGTGTACACCTCAAAACGGGTAAAATTGTAACCGCAAAAGATGGCGATAGCTGGAACGGAAAAGATATAAAAGGAGGTGCAGCAACAGCTCTGGGCCTAAAGCTTGATCCTAACAAAACACTGGCTAAGCTTACCTTATCTGCGCTTTGTAATGATGTAATTATTGGTTTAATGGCTGTAACCCTGGTTCGTTAGTTTTTTTTAATAATGTGCTATAAAAGCTGGATATCGAAAAAAATAATATTGCCGATCATAACGATTTGCTTGTCTTTTTTTTCTGCTTTTTCACAATTGAAAAGCAATATCGCGCATTATTCTACCGAAGATGGGCTTTCGCATGATGGTGTGCTCTGCATTACCCAAGACCGCGACGGTTTTATGTGGTTTGGTACTTTTGATGGTCTAAACCGTTTCGACGGGACAAATTTTGTGGTTTACAAAAGTAGGCCCGGCGATAATTCTAACCTGCGAACTAACAAAATAAGAGAAATTGTAGAAGATAAATCGGGTTACCTGTGGGTAAAAACCTACGATTTTAAGATTTATCGTTTCGATAAGCGTACCGAACAATTTTTACCCGTTTCTGATGGCCCTTTTAAAGCATTTTTTAAAGATCAGGTAATTATCGACCATATGGTGCCTGATACTAAAAATGGCGTTTGGTTGCTAACTGAAAATCAAGGGCTTTTATATGCTGCAAATAACTTTAAAGGACAACCCGACATCATACAGTTTGCTAAAGAGCAAAAGCCTGGCAGACAAATTAAAGGAAACGCTGTGAAATTCAGGTGCCGCGATGAAAAGCAAAGGATCTGGGTAGGCACCGAAGGCGGATTGAACTGTCTACAAGGGAATAAAAATGGTAACTATCAAGTGCTCAGGTTTTCTGCGCCTATAGAAAAAATGCTTTCTTCTTATGCTGTTAACTGWGTTGCTCAAAGCAAAGAATCACTTTATTTTGGCACTGGTGATGGGAATTTGTTAATCTACGACTTAAGGACGCAATCTTTTCAGGTTAAACAGATTAGTAAGGGAACTGCGTTTAATTCCATTTGTTATTCAAAAGCAGGTCTGATTTRTATTTCTACCATGGGGAAGGGAATGCTCACAGTTGATCCAATCAGTTTTAAAGTAAGCCAATCTGGAAGCAAAGAAAATTATTTATCCCTTAACGAAGACCATTCAGGATTAATCTGGATTGAACCACAGGAAAATGGAATTATAAAGTACGATCCTAAAACACAACAATATAAATATTTCAGTCAAAAAAGAGATTTCAATTTCTCGAGTCGCGATTATAGCGTAGTTGCCGATGCAAACGGGATATTATGGGTAAGCATGAAAGGTGGCGGTTTCGGCTATTATAATCCACAGCGCGACGAGATTGATTATTTTTATGATCAGCCTGGCTCTTCAGACCAAAAGTTTTCCAATATCATTACGAGTTTATATGTAGACCGAATGGGTACCCTTTGGATGAGCGCACGTGATGGTGGGATTAATAAAGTGGTTTCGCTTATTGATAAATTTAATTACCACCGTTTGGTTAACGACCCCAATAACCGTTCAGAAAATGAAGTAAGGGCTATGATGCACGATCAGAAAGGGCGCTTATGGGTTTGCAGTAAAGATGGCAGGATTCGGGTTTATGAGAATGACAAAGAAGTTGATGTTTTTGGAAGAGGAAATAAACCGATTGGTACCGTTTACAGCATTATTGAAAATAGCAAGGGCAATGTTTGGTTGGGGACAAAAGGCGATGGCCTGTTTAAAGCCACACCAACCGATCAAAAACGGAATCTTTATACGCTTAAGAATTTTAGAAATAACCCAACAGATGTAAACAGTTTGAGCAGCGATCTGGTATATTCAGTTATTGAAGATTCAAGAGGGCGCATTTTGGTAGGCACGCTGGGTGGTGGTATTAATTTGTTGAGCAATATTGATGGCAAAGAAGGTTTTAAGAATTTTTACAATGCTTTTCATCATTATCCATTTGGTTGGGCCAAGGTTATCCGATATTTATTAGAAGACAACAGTGGCAGGATCTGGATTGGAACAAGCAATGGTTTGTTGCGCTTTGATCCGAACAGGCCTGTTGCCAATGGTTACCGGTTTTTAGCTTACCGTAAAATCCGCGGAGACCATGCCAGTTTGGGGAATAATAGCGTACAGTATATTTACAAAGATAAAGCTGGGGGAATCTGGATTGCTACTTTTGGTGGCGGATTAAACAAAGTAATTGCCGATCCGAAAAATCCTGATCTATTACGCTTTGAGGTTTTTACTATACAAAATGGACTGGCGAATGATGTGCTGCTAAGCATGAGTGGCGATAAAGAAGGTAACATCTGGATTGCTACCGAACGCGGTTTATCCAGGTTTAACCCAAAACATAAAACATTCAAAAACTACGATTCTTTCGACGGATTGCCAAAAGTTGGTTTTTCTGAAGCTACCTGTTTTACGGCAAACAATGGGCAGCTTTATTTTGGTCTTACTGATGGTTATATCAGATTCAATCCTTCAAAAATTGCCGATCAGCGTACTTCAGCGAAAATGGCGCTGACCAAAATTCAACTGTATTATAAGGATATTGATCCCGGAGATAAAGATTCTCCTTTAAAATTTACCATAAACGAAACCAAGTCGCTAGTGCTCAACTACGATCAGAATGTAATCAGTATTGATTACACGGTGCTCGATTATCGTGCTTCCAACAAAATAACCTATGCCTATAAACTCGAAGGTTTCGATAAAACCTGGCACCAGGTAAACGACCTGCGGAGGGCAACCTATACCAACATTCCGCCAGGCACCTATACCTTTAAAGTGAGGGCTACAAATGATGATCTTTTTTTAACCCTGCCCGAAAAAACGTTAGAAATCATTGTCCATCCACCTTTTTATTTAAGCTGGCCTGCCTATCTGGTTTATTTTTTGCTGGCTATTGTTGTTGCTGTTTTAGCAAGACGGATTATTGTAACCATGATCAGGTTACGCAACAAGGTTTTGGTAGAACAGAAATTAACGGAGGTTAAACTCTCTTTTTTTACCAATATCTCGCACGAACTCAGAACGCCACTTACCCTGATTGTAAATCCATTAGAAGAAATATCACGTAACGAAAAGTTATCAGACAGGGGAAGGGAATTTATAAATGTGATCCACCGAAATGCGAACCGGATGATCAGGTTTACCAATCAGCTACTTGATTTTAGAAAACTGCAGAACGGAAAGATGCAGCTTAATGTTGCTGAAATTGATTTGGTGGCTTTATCAAAGGAGGTTGCCAGTCATTTTTCTGCCATGGCCGACGAAAAGCAGATTAAATTCGATGTTTTTGCCGATCAGCAACCGGTTTTGGCCTGGATAGATGGAGAAAAGATTGAAATTATCCTTTATAATTTGCTCTCCAACGCATTTAAATTTACACCACCTCATCGAAAAATCTGGATCGAGATTAAAACAGAAGAAGAAACCGGCGACATACTGATTCACATTATTGATGAGGGCAAAGGTATTTCAACAGATAAACTGGAGGAAATATTTGAAATCTATCACGAAGAAAGTATTACCGCAGATACCAATTTAAAGGGAACAGGAATTGGTTTGGCACTAGCCCGTGGATTGGCTTTAAGTCACCATGGCAAGCTGTGGGCCGAACAGCACAGCAGTGGCGGCATGATTTTTACCCTGCAGTTAAAATCTGGATATGGCCATTTCGATGCTTCGGAAGTGAACTTTACGGTAAAGAGCAGCCTGGAAGAACCGTTAAGTTTAAGCGTGCCTGCTGGAAACCAGGTGTCACCAATCAATTCGAATACCAATGGCCAGCACCCGCAATTGTTAATTGTAGAGGATAATCCAGACCTTCGAAACTTTCTGGAGCTTAGGTTTAAAGATCATTATCGTGTTAGCACAGCTGGCGACGGCGCTGAAGGTTTTGAAATGGCATTAGCCATACTGCCCGACTTGATTATCAGCGACGTAATGATGCCTAAAATGGATGGCATCCAAATGCTCGATCAGTTAAAAAATGATGCTGCTACCAGCCACATTCCCGTAATTTTACTCACCGCTAAATCTTCTATTGAAAGCCGGATTGAAGGTTTAAAATATGGCGCAGATATTTATTTAACCAAACCTTTTAATACCGATTTCCTTTCTGCGGCGATTGATAATTTGATCCTGTCGAGGAAAAAACTCTTCGAGCAACTCTCCAATAGACAAGAGCAGCGTATTGTATCCCTTCAGCCCGATGAAATTGTAATTACCTCAAAAGACGAAAGCTTTTTGAAAGAGATTATCAAAATTGTGGAAGAGGGGATGATCCAATCTGATTTTAACATTGATGAGGTTGCGGCGGCAATTGGTATGGGAAGAACAACTTTCTATAAAAAGCTAAAGAGTTTGACCTCATTGAGTCCTGTAGAATTTGTACGCGATATGCGCCTTAAACGAAGTAAACAACTGTTAGATTCGGGCAAGTGCACCGTTTCAGAAGCGGGTTATCTATCCGGTTTTAATAGTTTGCCTTATTTCAGTACCTGTTTTAAGGAAAAATATAGTGTTTCGCCATCGGCTTATCTAAAAGCAATGGTACATATCTAAATTGAAATTAGTTGTGGTTTTCCCGCAGATTTAAGGTGATATACGCAGATTAGATTGTCTTCCCCCTGTGTTGGTCTACGAAATCAGCGGCAACTAAAAAAGAAGCAAGGTTTATATTTTCTCCCGCAGATTTAAGGTGATTTCCTAAGAATTATGATTGATTTTACTCTGCATTAATCTGCGAAATCAGCGGGAACCAACGGCAGCAAGGTTTATATTTCCCCCCACAGATTTAAGGTCATTTCCTAAGAATCATGATTGACTTTCCTCTGTGTTAACCTGCGAAATCAGCGGGAACCAAAAAGTAACAAGCTTTATATTTTTCCCCCCACAGATTAAGAAGAACCCCGCAGATTTAATAATTATTGTTTTACTCCGCGGTAATCTGTGAAATCAGCGGCAAAAACCTCCAAAGCCACACTTTCACCAAATAACGAAAGCAATTCGTCAATTTCTGAAAACTCATTTTAGCGGTTTGAGATAGATTTGTATTGAATAACCAAATATATAACTGAACAAGTAAGCCGATAGCTTAAAGATTTACATTGAATTTTATTAGAAGGATAGCCATCTATAATGTCCTGGGTTTAGCGCAGAAATGAAAAGCAATTTTATTTCTCAACCGCTTTGCTGTATTCAATTTTTCTCTTCCGCCACTGCTTGCTTAAACCTGTACTAACCAAATAATCTATGACCAGACTTTTTACAAGTTCGTGTTGTTTTCTGTTTTTTCTTGCCGTTTTATCAGGATGCCAGAAAAAAGAATTTGATGCATTTTATGAGCGCCCAGCAGGTTTGGGAGATCCTATTTACCAACAGCTTGAAGCAAGGGGCAATTTTAAACACTTAACCGCGGTAATTGACAAAGCGGGTTATAAAGATATTTTAAGCAAAACAGGCTGGTGGACTTTCTTTGCACCGAATGATGCGGCTTTCGAACGTTTTTTTAAAGATCAGAATATTAAAGGTACTGTCGAGATCAGCGATTCGATGGCTACCTCAATTGTAAAGTATGCCTTGGTATACAATGCTTACCGCAAAGATCAGTTGAGTAACTACCAAATGGCAGGCGGGGCCGAAACGGGTCTTGGTTTTGCCTTTAAAAGAAAAACTGCTTATTACGATTGGGTACAACAAAAAGGTGATGGAGTGCGGGCAAAAGTTATCGCCACCAACCGCAATGTACAATCGGTTAGAGGCGTAAATACTTCTGCTTATGTAGATGGTGATAACAACAATAAATACATCCCTTATTTTACTACTGCATTTATGACCACAGGAGGTATGAGTGCTGGCGATTATAACGTATTTTATCCAGGTTCTACCTATAATGGGTTTAACGTGGCAGCAGCAGCAGTGGTAAATATGGATATCAGTGCTGAGAACGGCATGATCCATGAGGTAGACCGTGTTACCCTGCCTTTAAAAAGCATCGACCAATATATCAGTAGCAATGCCAATTACAGCGAGTTTAAAGCACTGCTTGATTCGCTAAAATTTTATGTCTCTAATGCATATCAAACCCACCGCAACTTTGTAGCTACAGGCAGTTCCGATTCGGTATATGTAAAAGGCTATAACGGTTTACTGGCTTATTCTATCAATAATGAGAATTACCAGCAGCCTGGGGTAAACAGTTATCTGGCTAATGAATCTCAAAAATCAAGCTGGACCATCATGGCGCCAACCAACGAGGCTTTTAGGGCTTACCGGAAAAAAATATTGGCCAAGTATGGCAATTCCTTCTTTAAAAGTACTCCACCAAGCATAGTTATCGATTTTATCAATTCGCACATGTGGCCAACAGCTTTATGGCCAAGTAAATTTGCCCAAGGTCAAAATTACCTGCTCGAAACCACCACGCTGAGCTTAGATAATGCCGTGGATAAACAGATTTTGAGTAATGCCGTTTTTTATGGGGTAAACCAGGCACACAGCTCAAATGTATTCAGAACAGTTTATGGTGTACCTTATCTTGATCCGACTACCAATCTTACTTTATTAGCCTATGCTGACGGAGGGTCAGGCGTTAAAATATATACCACACAACCTGGCGTAAGGCAAACCTTATTGGTAATGCCCGATGCGGTGGTAACAGCAGCAGGTTACCGCTACAATGAAGGCAGTATCGGTACCACAACAACTGCATGGGGCTATCGTACTTCCCCAACAGCCAGTTATTCGCACAACCAGATTTACCGTGATAATGCCTTTCGTTTATTTAAAACAGGTGTTTTGCTTACGGCAACTGGCGAATTAACCAGTTTAGGTGGTTCAGGTATTGTTGAAAGTCAGAGTGGCGATTATGTACGCTACCGAAATGGAAAAATCCAGACCAGTGGAACAGTTGATACCGGTATCGATATCAACATTACAAAAACTGATGCGACTTCGATAAACGGCATTGTATATTATGTTGATGCGCCATTGGCTTTTACCGATAAAAATGTAGGGCAGCACCTGCAAAATCTGGCCACCAGCGATCCTACACGCTTTTCGTCTTTTTATTGGTTTGTTTCTACCTCTTCACTCTACAATGCAACAACAAAAGCCATCTCAGGTATGAATACAGGTATTGATAATAAATATACCATGCTGGTACCGGATAATGCTGCTATTACGCAAGCCATTAAAGATGGTTTATTACCTGGAACAAAAGCTACCGGCGCTTTACCTACAGCAGCACCAACCGCTGAAGCCCAAAAAGATCAGGTAAGAAAATTTATCCTTTACCACATCATTAATGGCGAATCAGTTGCAGTTGACGGTAAAAAAGCCGACAACTATTTAACCTTATTACAAACAGAGTCTGGAGACAATACTTTGC